>JAPKBW010000014.1 GCA_028823235.1 Longimicrobiales bacterium
CCGAACCTCGATCGACTCGGTCACGATCGTCGAGCCGCCCGGCTCGAAAACAACCTCGGCGTCGTAGGAGAAGATCTCTCGGAAGCCCTGTGCCACTGCCGGTGTCGATGAAGCCGGAAAGCACAGGCCCGCAATCGCGCATGCGACTGCGGGCCTGATCACCGAGTGCCGCCTCGAAAGAAGTTGTATTGCCTACCTCGTTCTCGGCCGCTCCAGCTGCAGCGGGACGATGTCCGCCTCGTCCGCGTCCGCGCCGAGCAAGTGTTCGACGAAATACTCCGCGCGGAGCCAGAACCAATAGTCGCCCATGTCGCCGTACCCGTGACGTTGTCCCGGGAAGACGAAGAAATCGAATCGCTTGTTCGCGCGGATCAGAGCCTCCGCCATCCGGAAGGTGCCGGCGTGGTGAACGTTGTTGTCGATGTCACCCGTGGTGAGCAGCAAGTTGCCCTTCAGGTTCGCGGCCAAGTCCGAATTTTTCTCGATGTCGAACTCGAAAGTGACTTCGCCCTCACCATCGATGATTTCTTTGACGCCGTGGTGCGTTTCGGACCAGTTACGGTTGTACACGTCGTTGTTGTGATTCCCCGAGGAGGAGACTGCGACTTTGAAGAATTCCGGGTAGACGAGCATGGCCGCGGTCGACATGAATCCACCGCCCGAGTGCCCGTAGATTCCGACCCGATCGAGATCGATGAAGTCGTGCCGGTCCGCGAGTTGTTCGAGAATGGCCTTCTTATCGTCCAGTCCGTAGTCCCTGAGGTCTCCGTATCCATAGTTGTGATACCACTTCGAACGATCAGGATTTCCACCGCGGTTTCCTAGCGTGACTACGATCATTCCGAACTGGGCCAGGCCCTGCTCGTAGGGATTCGTGGACCAGAACTTGGAAACGGACTCCGTCTGCGGGCCGGGGTAGACGTAGGCCACGATCGGATACGTCCTCTCCGGATCGAAGTCGTAGGGCTTGTACATCACACCGTAGATGTCAGTGAAGCCGTCCGCGGCTTCTGCGACGAACGGCTCGGGGAAGCCGTACCCCGCCTCCTCGAGTGCTGTGAAGTCGGCGACTTCCAAGTCGAGGATCTTGGCGCCACTCGCATCATGCAGTGACGAGGTGGGCACCGTATTCACACGGGAATAGCTGTTCACGAAGTACCGGCGAGACTCGTTCATGCTGAAGCGATGCTCAAAGTCTCCCGAGTTGAGCAGAGTGAGTCCGGAGCCGTCCAGATTCACGCGGTAGAGGTGCTGGTAGTAGGGATCCTCACCGGTTTCGCGGCCCTGACCGGTCAGGAAGATGTGGCCACTCTCTTCGTCGACGCCGACAATACCGTCAACGTGCCATGGACCTTCCGTGAGGCGGTTCATGAGCGTCCCGTCCGCGGCGTACCGGTAGACGTGCGCCCAGCCGTCCCGCTCCGACCACCACAGCAACTCTCCATTCGGGAGCCGGATTGGAGCGCGAGTCTCCATATAGGTGTTCAATCGGTCCTCGACGACCGGGCGGGCAACGCCAGTGGTCGCGTCGGCGACCATGATGTCCGCTCGGTAGCGGTCCCTCGACATCCGTACATAGAAGAGTTCGTCGGACGTGTCCGAGAGCCAGAGTGACCGGCGGGGCTCGTTGGAGTCCGAGTACGTGAACTGCGGGTCGTTCGAGATCGATAGGAGCTGATCCTTCCACGGTTCATCGTCGACTGTCACCGAACTCATGTTCTGAAGATCGTAGATCACGATTTCGTTCTGGGTGACGTTGTCCTCGCCCGGCATGTCGTATTTGTAGGTCTCGAGTTCCGGACGGACATTCCCCGTCACGTGAACGACCCACAGGTCGTCGACTTCCCGCTGATCCGAGCGCAACAGTGAGAATCGACGTGAGTCCTTGGACCAGGATAGGTTCGTGCGCTTCCGATCCTCCATGTCCTCTTCACGCGAAACGTTGGTCTCGCCGCGCCCACTCGCGTTCGCCGCGTAGCTGTAGTACTCCTCGCCATCCGTGGTGAGCTGGGTTTCGGTTACCTCGATCTCTTCTTCCGCTTCATCAGCCTCGTCGCCGTCCTCCCCACGCCGGGCGTCGAGAATTCGGGCGTAGTCCGTCCCGCTCATCATCCACAGGTTGTGGAGCTTGGCGAAGACCACGGTCTGGCCGTCCGGAGAAACGCTGGCCCAGGTCGGATGATCATTCGGCGCTTCGTAGGCCTCGAGCTCTCGGAGGGACTGCGAAGACACCGTGTATTCGAAGTGATGAACTTTCTTGCTGACGTCTTCCTCGTCGTCGTCGCCATCCTCCTGATTTTGATCCTGATCGCTGTCGTCACCGTCAGTATCGTCGGTCGTCTCTTCGTCTTGAGAGGATTCGACATCGAACTGCAACGTGCCGGCGTCGATGAAGCGGATATTGCGGATCGGCAGGTGCTGGCCGTCCCACGGATCGAGCGTGATCCGTGTCAGTTCCGCTGCGATTCGATCGTTGTCGAAGAGCTGCGTCCGGGTGCCGCGCTGAGGATCGACGATGTAGTAGCTCGTTCCATCAGAACTCTCCCATTCGTACCAGAACCCCTCGGAACCCTCGATCCAGTTGGGCTCCACAGTGGTACTGTGGACCATGTCCCGGATCTGATAGGGGGCCCAGCGGGCGGCCAGGTCGAAGTTCGCTGCACCTTCCTGGTCCCCTCGGTGCTGAGCTTCTGCCGAGTTGCTCGGTATCATGAACAGGGCGGCGAACAGGATTGCCAGACCTGTCCGAATCAACAGAGCCGGGGCGCGAAGGTTCCGTAACATGGATCGATCTCCGAAGGTGGGATCCTCTGGTGCTTGGATCAGGCCAAGAGGCGGCTTCCTGTCACATGCGGCAATAGCAAAATCCTTGGGAGTTCCCAGCAGCACTGCAGTGGGTTGGGGTCACTGAGGGATCACTCGTTCCAGCAGTGCTCACCCAGACGGCGAAATGGCCGGCCCTCCCTGTAGAATCGTCGTCGCAGACGACGACGATATGATCCGGACGATCCACGTCGAATCCTTACGTGGATTTGACTGAGAGGCCGAGGTCGCGCCCGACGGAATTGAGGCCAGCCCATGGGTCGCCCGTATCGGAAGGCTGTCTCGAATGGCAAGGCCGTCGAGACCATCCACGACGAGACCGGGACGAACTTCGATCCGATGTCGTGGACATCTTCGTTCAAGCGCAGCCCGATACCGAGACAATCCCAGCGGAGTACCTCGCGGCGTGATCAGCAGGGCTGCTTGATGGCTCGACCGTCGGGCCGTGTGAGCGCAGAATGGCCGTGGCCCGGTTGAGACATCAGGTTGTCGCGAGCCGACCCCTTCCGATTTCATGAGAAGCAGATGAGCCTCGACAAAAACTACGACGGATACACGTCGTTTTCATACCTCGATGCCGGCACCGACTACAAGGCCTTCGACCTGGCCGACGAACTGGAACGCGTGCCGCCCTACTTGCTGACCCTTTCTGGTGACCAGGAGGCGAGGGTCAGAGGGCTGCTCGAGAGCTGCCTTCTCGTCTCGATGCATGAACATCTGGGCGTTTTTCCGGATCGCATCGAGGAGACCCCGGAGTACGCTCGCCTCGGTCGCATGAGCACCGCATTCAAGGGCCTCGCCGCATCCCATTGGGACGCGGTCTTCGACAATCTCATGGATGGTGTGTGCACGATTCACTCACAGTCAGGCTGGCAGTGGGACGATGTGCTCCACGATCTCGGCATGCGTCTGTGCGATCTGGCCCACCAGGATTTCCTTTTTCACTGTCTGCGCATTGATGACATCCAGCGAGCCCATGACGAGGGGCGCATGGCATGGATCGCCACCATGGAGGGCGCTGCGATGATCGAACACGATCTCGACCGCATCGATATCCTCCATGGCTTCGGACTCCGTTCTCTGGGAATCACCTACTCGGAATCCAATGCGCTCGGGAACGGTCTAAAGGAGGACCGAGACGGCGGTCTGACGAAATTTGGAAAGAAGGCTGTCGAGCGGATGAACAAGGTCGGCTTGCTCATTGATTGCTCGCACTGCGGCGACCAGACGACACTCGACACCGTCGAGTGGAGCGAGAAGCCGATTGTCCTGTCTCATATCGGCGCGAAGGCGCTCTGGGACTCCAACCGCCTGGCCCCGGACAACGTCCTTGAGGCGGTTGCCGCGAAGGGTGGTGTCATAGGAATCGAGTGCGCGCCGCACACTACGCTCACAAAGAATCATCGGTCCCATAATCTCGATGCCTTCATGGAGCACTTCGAGTACGTCAGGGACCTAGTGGGCATCGATCACGTTGGCTTCGGTCCGGACACAGTCTATGGAGATCACGTCGGCCTCCATAGAACCTATGCCGCAAGCCTTTCTCTGAAGGAGTCGCGCGGCGCAGGTAAGCCGGGCCAGGAGTACGAGGAGGTCGAATATGTGGAGGGACTCGAGAACCCCACTGAAGGCTCGAAGAACATTCTCCGTTGGCTCGTGAAAAACGGGTACTCGGACGCAGACATCAAAAAGGTCATGGGCACGAACGCGTTGCGTGTAATGAGTGAGGCTTGGTCCTGACGTTGGTGCCCTTCGGCCCCCGGGGATTCGTCCTCCTCGGACTGGTGGCCCTCGCCGGGATCACCGCGCCCTCTGCCGCCGCTCAGGATGAGTCCATGTGGCGGGTCGAGTCAGCACAGATGGAGGTGGATGCTTCGGTCGGTGACGGTGCTGCGCAGGTCACGATTCACTACACGTTTGTCGCGGATGGTGGCGGAGCGCTTCCGCTTGATTCGCCGATTCCGGTTGAGTTATTGGGTTTCGGCGAGGCGACAACTGAGTCGTTCACGGTGGGCCCCGGGCCAGCCATTTTGCTCGCTGTGACCGGAGGTACGCACAGATCGGGAGAGATCATGCCACCGTCGGCCGTGACTGGTGAGGCGTTGCCGATTGAGGTGCGTTATCGGGTCGAACAAGCTGTCCAGGTAGACGACGGGCGTGTCCGCGGGCGGATCCCGACGCTGACGGCTCCACCATTGGTGGATGAGGGCTCCGGCTTCCGCGCGATCCTGGTGCTGCCAGCCCAATGGTCACTAGTAGAGGGTTTCCCCTCTGGCCTCCGACTGAATCCGGCGGGCCAGTATGAGGTGTCGCTCCCCGTGGTTCCGGCCATGATTGGGTTTCGCGGTCGAACGGACGGTGCCTGGCGTCCCGGGATTCCACTCCTTGTCGACCTGCTCACGCTGACTATGCTGTGTGGATTTGCGGTCTTTGGATGGCGTCATCTGAGTGGTGTGGCAGCAGCGGCAAACGCATGAACGGTCCCGGCGTGATTTTCTGGGGCCTCTTCGTCGTCTGCGGACTCATCGTCTTGGGTTATGGATTCTGGATGGTTCGGACTGAGCGCCGAGAGGAAAAATGAGTACGCAGATGCTCATCTTCGTCGGGTACTTCATGATCGTCTTCGCGATCGGCTGGTATAGCCTGCGCGCGACCCGTAATGAGACTGACTACTGGATCGCAGGCGGACAGCTCGGCTGGTTCACCGGTGGTGCGACGATGGCGGCGACGCATACGTCCGCGGGGACGTTCGTGGGGACTATCGGGGTCATGTATACCGCCGGCTGGTCCTTTGGTTGGGTGCTTTTGTCGATCCCGCTCGCGTACTGGTTCATGGTCGCGGTTTTGGCTCCGCGCTTCACCCGACAAAAAGAGCTCACTATCCCTGCGTTTATTGAGACACGGTACTACGGGAAGGGCATACGGGGTCTCGCGGCGGCGATCATTTTGATTGCCACAGTCGTCTATATCCAGGCACAGATCGTCGCCGGGGGACTCATCGCGAACACCGTCTTCGGGATTCCCACGACCTGGGGCATGATTGGTTTCACCGTGATTCTGCTTGCCTATACGGTCGTGGGTGGCATGGTGGCCGTCGTGTACACAGACGCCTTTCAACTCGTCGTCATGGGCCTCGGGGCACTGTTCGCTGTGCCGCTGACGTTGCGCCATGTCGATGGATTGGGGGGACTCCTGACGCTTGTTGAGTCGGCGCACCCCCTCGTGTTCACATGGGAGACCATGCCCGCGACTCTCCTGCTGACGATGGGCCTGTCCTTCTTCTTGGGCGGGGTCGCGACTCCGGAGAAGCTCATCAGGCTCTACGCAATGAAGGACATGCGGACGATTCGCCGCGGGGTGCTCTTCGCCATTGTGATGATTCTGGGCATCAATCTTCTCGTCTTCGTGCTTGCGCTGTCATCGATCGTGCTTTTCCCTTCGCTTGCGACGGGTGACCTCGCCATGCCGATGATCGCAACCGCCGTCCTGCCCGCGACACTGGGCGCGATCATGCTCGCGGCGATCACGGCCGCCATGATGTCGACAGTCGATTCTCTGTTGATGGTCGCTGGGTCTGCGTTGTCCGTAGACATCTATCAGAATCTGATCGACCCGGACATCACGCCTGGTCGCCGGATGTGGATTGATCGTGCGGGCATCGTCGTCGTGGGCACCGTACCTGTACTTCTTCTCCTGAGTGGTGTCGGGGAAGGAGATCTGGTGCAGTTTATCGTCTTGCTGTTCACTGCCCTGATGGCGTCGGCGTTCGTGCTTCCGGTGGTGGGTGGAGTGGTCTGGCGCCGCGCCACCCGCGAAGGGGCAGCCTCTGCGATGATCGGAGGGACATCAGCCACCTTCCTATGGGAAATCTTCGGCACGCCAACCATTGAACCAGTACTTTGTGGCTTCATTGTCTCTGCAGCTCTCTATGTCGGCGTCAGCTTGCTTACGCCTCCGCCTCCATCAAGCGCGCTCGCTCCATACTTCGATTGAACACCGACCTGGGGGTCGTTCCATGATTCACCGGACCGTTTTCGTTCTTTTTTTCGCACTCATCGGAGTGCCGACTGCTGATGCCAATGCGCAGACGATCGCCGACGAGTACCGAGACGTAGCAAATCAGATCATCGATGCCGCCACAGGTGACCACGATGCCTATGCGCGTCTTACCGAGTTGACGGAGACGTTCGGGCCGCGTGTCTCGGGCTCCGTCGCCTTGGAGCGCGCCATCGACTGGATGCTGGTCGAGATGGAGGAGGATGGCCTCGACAACCCTCGCGGTGACCATGTCATGGTGCCGCACTGGGTTCGCGGGAACGAGAGCCTCGAGATGATTCTGCCGTGGCCGCGGGAACTACCCATGCTGGGACTCGGAGGAAGCGTCGCGACGCCGGTCGGGGGGATTCTCGCTGAGGTGCTGGTCGTGGGGAGCTTCGAGGAGCTGACCGCCAGAGCCGACGAGGCGGGCGGGCGAATCGTCCTCTACAACGTGCCCTTCACGAGCTACGGTCAAACGGTCCGATATCGTTCCCAAGGGGCGATTGAGGCGGCGCGCGTTGGTGCAGCCGCGAGCCTCGTTCGTTCGGTCACGCCTTATTCCCAGCAGACACCCCATACGGGCAATAGCGCGTATTCGGACGACGTTCCGAAAATCCCCCACGCCGCGATCACCGTGGAGGACTCCGAGCTACTTCAGCGTATGCAGGATCGGGGTGAACGACCTGAACTCCTCCTCAAGATGGAGGCCCGCACACTACCGGATGCTCCGTCGCGGAATGTGATGGCGGAAATCGTGGGCAGCGAATTTCCAGACGAGGTCATCGTGTTCGGCGGTCACATCGATTCCTGGGACGTCGGAACCGGCGCGATGGATGACGCGGGCGGTGTGGTTGCCGCGTGGGAAGCCATTCGCATCATGAAGGAACTCGGCCTTCAGCCGCGCCGCACGATCCGGGCGGTTGGCTGGACGAGTGAGGAGAATGGCGGCCCGGGCGGCCCTAAGTATGCTGAGGACCACGCGGACGAGTATCACGTCCTGGCGATGGAGTCTGACGGAGGTGTGTTCAAGCCCAGCGGGTTTGGCTTCACTGGGTCGGACGAAGCGTTCGCGATGATCCAGGACATCGCCACACTGCTCGATCGGACAGAGTCGGGGACGATCACTCGCGGCGGGGGGGGGGCGGACATTGGGCCGCTCATGCAGACCGGAGTGCCAGGCATGGGACTCAGCGTCGATGGTTCGAAATACTTCTGGTACCACCACACGGACGCCGATACGGTCGATAAGCTCGACCCTGACGAAGTCGCACTCTGTGTCGCGACGATGGCCGTGATCGCGTATGTCGTGGCAGATATGCCGCAGCGGCTGCCGCGCTAGTGCCCTTCAGACCCACGAATGCCGGTGTAGACGCATGACTCAGACAGATGGAACTCTCACTAGCCGCATGATAGGCGCGGCGATGCTGAGAGTTGATGTGTACGAAGAAGTAGAGGCGGACGCGACCGCGACAGGTCAGGCGGCCATCGTGGTGGTGCTGGCTGCGGTCTGCATGGCGGTGGGTGCTTGGAATGGCGGTCTGTTCTACGCGGCCGGGCTCGCTGTGATGGAGCTCGGTTCCTGGCTGGTCTGGGCTGGCCTCACCTATGTAATCGGCGAAAAGGTCTTCGACGGGAAAGCGACGTGGGGTGAATTGCTCTGAACGTTAGGCTTCGCGAAGGCTGCGGGAGTGCTGTACCTACTCGCGGTGGTCCCAGTGTTCGGCGCCATCGTGACCATCGTCGTCGCAGTCTGGGTGAGCGTCGCCAGCTTTATCGCCATCCGGCAGGCACTCGATATCTCGAACGGCAAGACGGTGCTGACATGGCTTGTAGGTGCGGCGTTCTACAATCTGCTTCAGAATTTCCCGATCTTCCAGTTCTAATCAGGGGTCTGGCTGTGACTTTGCGAGCGTGCCCTAGGGCCCCGGAATGATTGCCCCGAAGGGGGGCGCTCGGACCACGCGGGTCACTCGATATCGCGGCACCGAGTCGAAGCGGGAGCGCGATGCGCTCGCAGTGGAAGAGCCGCTGGAGATCCGTGTGTCTTGGCTCGAGGGGGGGGAGAAGCGGATCGAGCCGCTCGCGGTAACCATGCGGACCCCTGGAAACGATTTCGAACTGGTGGCCGGCTTCCTGCATGGCGAGGGACTCATTACCACCACCGATCAGTTGCATGAACTGTCCTACTGCACCGGGCCGGAAGAGCAGGAGTACAACGTCGTTGAGGCGAAGCTTGCCGCAGGGGTGGCGTTTGACCCTGAGTCCGTGAAACGGAATTTCTACGCAACTTCGAGCTGCGGTGTCTGCGGGAAGGCCTCGCTGGATGCTGTTCAGGCCCGTGGGTGTACGCTTCTGGCGCCGGGACTGACGGTCGACGCGGCACTCGTTCCCCAACTTCCGGACCGGCTGCTGGAGGCTCAGGGTGTCTTCGAGCGCACCGGCGGTATCCACGCGGCCGGTATCTTCACCCGAACGGGAGAACGTCTGGTCGTGATGGAGGACGTGGGGCGGCACAACGCCGTGGACAAGGTGATCGGCCATCAGTTCATGCAGCGGGCGCTACCGGCCTCTGATGATGTCCTGGTGGTGAGTGGTCGCGCGTCGTTCGAAGTTGTGCAGAAGGCGGTGGCCGCCGGGCTGCCTATACTCGTCGCGGTCGGTGCCCCGTCCAGCCTCGCGGTGGACCTCGCTCGCCAGTTCGGTCAGACTCTGATCGGCTTCGCACGCAACGGCGGCTTTAACGTCTATACCCGACCTGAGCGGGTCGACTGAGAGTGGCCCTGAAGGTTCTGGGAGCCGTCTTGGCGGGTGGGACCAGTCGTCGCATGGGACGGGACAAGGCATCGGCGGTGCTGGGAGGTGTTTCGATGCTTGAACGGACCGTCGACACGCTTGCCGAAATTTGCGAGGACGTTGTCGTGGTCTCGTCCCGCGAAGAAACCCCGACTGGTGCCTGGGATGTGATCGGCGACCTGCGGCCTGGCGCAGGCCCCTTGGCGGGGCTCGAGGCAGCGCTCTCCTACGGGGCCCGAGAAGGATACCATGCCGTTTTTGTTCTCGCCTGCGACTTACCACTGGTAGGTGTAGCTCTTGTCCGTGAGGTACTTCGGGTCAGGCAGTTGAAAGAGAGCCTGGATACGGCTGCCGGGGCTTGGGCTGCGGCAGCGTCTCGTGACGGGGTGCCAGATTTCGAGCCGCTGTGTGCTGCGTACAGCATCACGTGCCTCCCGATCGCTGCGGCGCTGCTCGACCGTGGGGAGGGGGCCGCTCGGGCCCTGTTCGAGGCGGTGGATGGGACCCGCGTCGTGCTCAGTGACAGCGAAGTCGACGGCGCGGAAGATGTGCCTGCGCTGTTGAACGTCAACACGGAAGACGACCTCCGCCGGGCTGAGGCAGGTTTGAGCAAGCGATGACTGAGTCCTCGGAACGACTGGTGTCACTGGACGCCTTCCGCGGACTGACGATTGCCGGGATGATCCTGGTCAATAATTCAGGGTCTTGGTCCCATATCTATGCGCCACTGCGCCAGGAAATGCTTGCCGGTTCACTTTGGTAGGACTCTTATTGCAGTGTCCCACCCCCTCCCCAACGCTCACAACATGAAGCTTTCAAAAGCCGTCCTCTCATTGCTGTTCATCGTTGTCCTGCCTGCGTGTGCATCCTCCGGTGCCACGGAGCCGGCTCCCGCGCGCGCTGGCGGCGTGTCGGCCATGCCGGAGGCGCCGGCAGAGACCCACGCGGCGACGGCTCAACCGGCTTCTGCCGAGGTCGCGAGTTTCAGCGCCGCCCAGGCTGATCGGGGGCGGGACACCTTCCGTGCGACGTGCACCGAGTGCCACTACTCGAGCGAATTCTCAGACTCTCAGTTCAAGTTCAAGTGGAGTCGCCGGAGCGCGGGGAATCTCTACCAGATGATCCAGACACAGATGCCGGAAACGGCTCCCGGATCGTTGTCTTCGGAAGAGGCTGTCGACCTGGTGTCGTACATTCTTCGCATGAACGGATTTGAACCGGGATCCGCCGAATTGTCGTCAGAGCGCGCCGTCCTCAATGCCGTCAGCCTTGCATCGATCCGGAACTAACAGCGAACGCGTCGGCTCGGCTTCATCTGCCTGAACAACGGTTTTTCAAGTCGGGTCGCGGCGATGACCCAACCAGAAACCGCAGAGGACCATGGGAATCGACCGTATCATCAACGAGACACGGGCCTGTCACTACTGCAACGCCGTAAGTAGAAACTTCATGATCGATACCCATCCAGACTTCGATAATGTCTGGCTGGCGGGGGCTGGTCAGGCCGAGGCCTTTAAGCGGGGGGCGGTACTCAGTGAGTACATTGCAGGACGCGTTCTTGGGACCGAGACCAATCGGGAGCTGAACGACAGTTTCCGCTTGCTCGAAGACGAATTTCAGGAAGAGGGCGAACCGGACTTCGGCCCCGACGAGTAGGATGAGTACACCCGCGACCATTCGTCCGCCGTCGGTTCGTGGCCTTTGGGCGCTCGGATTCGTCGCGCTCTCTCTCGGCGCCCTAGTCGCTGTACCTGTGTACTACGGGCAGCGGGTCGCCGTCGTACAGATGCGGATTACAGATGTGCTCGAGCCGGCGGCACGACTGAGCTCGAACCTTCTTCTGCTAAAGGCACGGCAGTTCGCGCGCATGGAGGGGTACCTTGCGACGGAGGATGCCAACACGCTCGAAGATCCGCCGCACGCGGCAATGACCGCACGAATGTTTCGGGATCCATACTTGTCAGCGGCGGCAGAAGAGGAAGCTGTTCTCGCTCAGTTGCAGGTCCTCGCTCCGTGGCTCGACGCGGTGCCCAGTGCACTGGGTGGCCAGAGCTTCTTCGACCGGCTTGTCCGACTTCAGACCGAATCGGTGGCATGGCGTTTTGGTAATCAGCGTCTGTTCGAGTTTGGCGTTAACGAGGGGGCCCGTGACCGCGTCCTCGCAGGGTACAACGACGTCCAGTGGGCCACGCGTGAGCTGGATCAGTCGATCCAGGCGGCGGTGGCCGATGGCCGGCGGCGGGTTGCCAACGAGCAGCGGCGGCAGACACGAATCACGAGGGTACTCGCGGCGGTGGCCCTGTTCGCCTCTCTGATTCTCGGTCGTGTAGCCCACCGCTACCGAGCGCTCACCACGGAGCGCGAGATCCAACGGCGGGAGGCGGTCCGGGGCCGAAGAGAGGTCGACGCGCTTCTCGAGGCGACGGGCGACGGGGTGCTCGGCATCGATCTGGAAGGTCGTTGCATTTCGCTCAACCGGGCCGGCACAGGGCTTGTGGGGTGGCCGGAGGGCGAGATTCAAGGTCGGGATGTCGTGGCCACGCTGTTTCACACCGATGCAGATGGGGCTCCCGTCACAGAGGACAGCTTTCCGCTCGCACAGACGGTCGCTGCGGGGGAGCAGATTTGGTCTGACGTGGGCGCGGTCATCTGGCGGCGGAAGCGCAGTTCATTTCCGGCGCGCTGGTCGGTGCAGCCGATGATCGACGGGACTGAACTGCGGGGTGCTGTCCTCACGTTCACGGACATGACGCAGATCCATGAAAAGGAAGAAGCTCTGCGACGGGCGATTCGGCAGCGCGAGGACGTGGTGGCTATCGTGTCACACGATCTGAGAAACCCTCTGGGCGTCGCGCTCGCGTCGGCGGACTTGTTGCTGGATCTGCCGCTCGACGAGGGGCAACGACGTCGTCAGGCCGAGATCATCCGCCGGTCGGGCAAGCGCATGCAGCGCCTGATCGAGGATCTGCTCGATGTCGCTAGGATGGAAGCGGGTGCCTTGGTGATACGGCCCTCTCACGAACCTCTCGCCCCGATCCTTGAGGAAGCTCGCGACCTCTTCCTTGGACAGGGAGCGGAACGCTCGATCAGCGTGGTGGTCGGCGACGGAGACCTCAGCGCACGAGTCGACCGTGACCGAATCATTCAGGCGCTCTCGAACCTTCTCGACAACGCGATTCGTCTAACGCCTGAGGGAGGCTCCGTCACTCTTTCGGCGGAAGAGGATGGCAACAATGTACTGATTTCGGTCGAGGACACGGGGCCGGGTATAGCCCCTGAGCTTGTAGGCGGGCTATTCGATCGATTCGCCCAGGGCGACGAGCTCGATCGGGGATCTGTTGGGCTGGGACTCTCGATCGTGAAAGGTGTGGCTACCTCGCATGGGGGGGACGCGTCGGTGATTTCCGTGCTGGGGCGAGGGAGCCGGTTCATACTGCACTTGCCGATGGGTGGCCCACCCGATGCTGGCAGAGGGGTGGAAACCACGGCCTGAGGGATCGAGCTTTACGAAGCCGGGACGCGGTGCTCCATCGCGTACGCTCGATACCCAGACACCTCGGCGGAGACGCGGGCCTCATCCCAGCCTAGTAGGACGCCCATGATCGAGGCGGCCTCTGAGGCTCCGCTCAAGCCCGAGTCTGGTGAGAAGAGGAGTAACGCCAGCCGGCGGTCCATGACGTCGATGAGCGTGGCCGCCATTTCTTTCATGACCGCCAGCCGCACCTCACCCCGCAGAGCGGGAACGTCCTCGCCCAGAGGGGCCAGCCAGGTCGGATCCTCACGCGCCAAGGCGAGGAGATCGTCAAGCTGGGTACCATACAAGAATCCGAGCCGCTTGAGAGTGGCCTCCGGCACACCTGCTTCTCCGAGTCGTTCTAGGCGGTCCTCGATGAACTTGGACACGTCCCCCGCCGGACATCCCGGCAGCCTTACCTCCGCCGTTCTGTCGTCCATGACAGGAGAGTCGCCCAGTGCGTTCAGGACTTCTTCGATGACGCGCCCGGCCATCCGTCGGTAGGTCGTGAGCTTCCCTCCTGCGATCGTGACCAACCCGTCGGGCCCGGGCCACACCTCGTCCTCTCGGGAGGTGTCGCGGGTCGTCTTTCCATTTTCCTCGATCAGGGGCCGGATACCAGCCCACGTCGTGAGCACGTCGTCCAGGGTGATCTCCGCGGCGGGGAAGCAGTCCTGAACCATCGCCAGGAGGTCCAACACATCCGCGCGGCTCGCGCGCGGGCTTTCCATAGGACCTGTGTACTCGTCGTCACTCGTTCCCACGTAGACGTAGTCCAGCCGTCGCATGGCGAGGCCGCGCCGACCCGTCTCTGACTTCAGGAATGCGGCTCCCTTGATTGGGAGGCGGCCCGCTGACAGCAGGATGTGGATGCCCTTGCTGGGCCGCAGCGCTTTGCGGGCGGCGAGGCCGGAGTCCTCGAGGACGCCCTGAGCCCAGGGGCCACCGGCGTTAACCACGATTCGTGCCTGGACCTCGTAAACGCTGCTGTCCGTTGTGTCTCGGACACTAGCGCCGTGGACGCGGCCTTCCGAGTCGGTGAAGAGTGACTCGGCGCGTGCGTGATTCGCCACCCGGGCCCCGTGGGCTGCAGCGGACTGAATATTCTCGAGGGTCAATCTCGCGTCGTCGGTGATGTACTCGACGTATTGGATCGCTCCGCGCAAAGGATCTCGGAGGCCAGGGAGGAACCTCCGTACTTCCTGTGGATCCAGGGACTGATGCCGATCCGAGTCGTCCGTCTCGGCGAGCCAGTCAAAGACCGCGAGGCCAGCTCTGATTTTCAGCACGGAGTCCGGAGAGAAGACGGGGTAGAGGAAGTCGAGGCGATGCACGAGGTGAGGGGCGATGGACTGAATCACCCGTCGCTCACGGGCCGACTCGCGGACCAGAAGGAAGTGGCCGTACTCGAGATATCGGACGCCGCCATGGACAATCTTGGACGATCGACTAGAGGTGCCTGCCGCGAAGTCGTCCTGTTCCACCAGTGCTACGGACCAGCCACGCAGGGCTGCGTCTCGCGCAACACCGGCTCCTGTGATGCCGCCGCCGATCACGAGCACGTCAACGGATTCGGTCGACATCGCTTCGAGCGCAGCGCTCCGTCCGGAGGGGGAGAAATCCGCGCTATCCGGCTTAGTGCTCATCGAGCATTCTCCGGTGAGGTGGGGTTGAGCGACTCCTTCCATTCCAACAGGTCAGCGACTTCGTTGGTCGTGATTCGCGGCACCCCCATGTCGAGCATGGACCGCGCAACAGACGTGGCGTTTACCGTCCAGCATGCCAGGGCGATATCGACTTCGCGACAGCGCTCCGCAATCCTCGGGTCACCGAGGAGAATCCGTGCATCGAAGTCCAGCATCGCGTCGGAATCATCTTTCGCACGTTCGCGCGCTTCGTCGACACGCGAACGCGCTTCGACGATGTATCCGATCCTCGCGCCCGGCTGGAGACTCCTGATCTGATCCAGTGCCCCCCAGTCCATCGAGATGAAGACGGTGTGCTCGAACAGGCCTGCTTTGTGGACTGCCGCTACCACCGACGACATTTCGTTACCCGAGCTGGTCCGCTTCACCTCGGCGTAAATCCGGCCCACACGGCCACGTAGCGAAGTCATGACGGCAGCGAGAGACGGGATGGGTTCGCCCACGAACGCCGGATCGAACCAGCTCCCTGCATCGAGCGTATCCAACTCGTCCGGCGTATGCAGATGCACGGCCCCGGTGCCGCTCGTCGTGCGGTCTAGCGTCTCGTCGTGCAGCAGGTATGGGGTGCCATCCGACGCGGGGTGTAGATCGAACTCGACAGCATCCGCACCGGCCGAGAGGCCGGCGTCGAGTGCCGCCCAGGTGTTCTCGGGGGCACGGGCGCTGAACCCTCGGTGGGCAATGATCTCGACGGGCCCCGGAAATCCGAACGGGCCCGCGGAATCGCTTCTGTCAGCCGTTGTCATCCGAGCCGGCGAGTTGTCGGGCGAACTCTTTCCCGTCGGACAGTCTGATGGAGCATTGCGATTTCCTGTTCCTGCAGATTGAGGCGCGGTTCCAGAATCCGTATTGTGTCGCCTGCTCCTTTTGTCTTGAACAGCCTGCTGAAGGCATCGCCTGTCGGGCTCATGGCGAAGCGGGCGGGAGTGCCGCTCACTGGAATCAGAACAATCAAGATTCCTAGGATGGTCCCCAGGGGTGCCGTCAGGTTGATGGGCTCAAGCTGTATGCACCCGGATTGTTTGGAGTCATGTCTTCGTCATGGTGTCTGGGCTGTGACCCCCGCGCAACATTTTTGCCGCGCGGGCTGATCCCCGGTCCAACCGCTCACGCTTCCGGACTATCAAAGTCGGTGCAGAGAAGGCTGATGAACTGGATCTAGGGGGAACCTTGGGCGAACGAGTGCCAGAGCATTACCAGATCGTATATACCGAGATGGAGCTTGGTTCGAGCACGGCTTTGTCCGTCCTCGCCAACTGGATGACCACCTTCGCGTCAATAGTCGAGGCGGTGGCCTTCTGCTCACCCCATTTCTTTTTCAGGACTCAGAATCAGCGCCGGGAGATCGGGATCCGCAGAGTCGCTCGTTCCCAGGCAAAGACGAGCGATCCGGCCGAGCCGGCGCCCTCGAAGCGGAAGGTAAGTGTCTCGACGAGCCGCCCAGGATCTGTCACCACTACTTCAAAGCTCCCGATGTCTGCGCTGCGCACATCAGGGCTGAGCGGGATCCCCCATCGGTTCGTATTCCCGTTTACTACGATGGTCCACTGACCCGTCTCCGCAATGGCGTACAGAGAGTAGGACCCAGGCTCAACGTCGATTCCCCCGAACGTCGCAGGGAAAGGTAGATGCAACGTCGTGGGCTCGTTCGCGCCGAACCGCCATGGCGAACCGAGGGCGTCATCGCCGCCGATCATAGTGCGTCCCCGAAGTGAAGGGCGACCATAACATAGTTTGGCGGCATCACCGCCCAGATCGATCATGACGGAGTCGGGGGGACTCGGCCGCTCGGCCAAGGCATCGGGTGCACCCCGAAACTGACACTGCGTCTGGGCCGCTCCGACCGCGGGTGCGGCGGCCATGATGGCCACCGCCATCCAGAAGGTCCAACGGTCTTTCATGGTTTCTGCCTCAACTCTCTGCCAGTGTGCCACCCAGTTTCAAGCGCGCCGCCCGGGCGAGGAGCGTCACCGCCTCATGGAAGGCCGGTTCTGCAGCCGTGGCTTGATAGCCCCTTCGAGTGCCTTCCCAGTTCCATCGTTCGTCTGCCGCAAGCCCTGCGAGGAAGTTGGCCAGCGATGCTTGGGATACACCTGACGCCCCTTCCGCGTTCGCTGGCCCTGACTCGGGCGGGTCCACCTAGGCCGGTAGGCGGCCTTCATCATCGAGCATCGCGATGGCCTTGTCGACGATCGAGCGTGCCAGCGTCACTACATCGGGTTCGGATGGGAGCATCGCCAGCGTCGATTGTACCATTTCGCCACTGAGGACTTCCATCTGGCGGATTTCCACTGATGTGCGGATAGCCGAAAGCGGAATCCATACCGCCTGGATCGAAAAGGCAGGCGTCACACTGACGCCAGTAGACGGTTGACCTAGCCGGCGCAGTTTACCACTTCGCTCGGCATCGGCAATGACCAGGAAGCGTCGACGTTTGACCTATTTCATTTCACGACGACGGAGCAGGCCGGCCGCCACCAGCTCGTTTACTCCGATGGAGGAGGAGATGCCTCCTCCGGGCCACACATAGAGCCCGCGGAAGTCGATGTCACCGACACTGATGCGGGTCGCTCCGTTCAGGGGAGTGGGTCGGTCCACCCGGAGCGCTCGCCGCTCAGCCTCGGCGGCAACACTCGATCCGGCCGTTGTCGCACGGCCCCCACACGCTGCGAGGCCGAACAGCGATACCATTAGCGCACGGGTGGTGCGCCCGTGACTGTGGGGTACGAATCTCCTGGATGTTCGGATCATGACCACTGAGATCTGGGTCGAGTGTCTGGCGGTCGACCGGTGCTGAGGGTGACGAAGCTGACTGATTCTCCCAAAGTAGTGCGTGCCGCGCGCTGACCTCCACCTTCCTGCAAGAACGCCACCGTGACCGAAGCCCTAGAAGAATTTCGATTCACCCACTCAGTTCCGGTGCGTTTTCGCGACATCGACATCGGTGGGCATGCTCATCATGCTGACGCCCTCATCTACTTCGAAGAGGCACGATGGGCTTACTGGATAGAGGTTGTGGGCCAAGGGCTCAATGAGCTGGATTACGTCCTTGCCGAGTGTCGCGTTCGTTGGCACGCTCGGGTGCTGTGGCCACAGGAGTTGGCCGTCAGCGTAAGAGTCGTCCGGGTGGGCCGAAAGCACTTTGAGATGGCGTATGAGGTCCGCTCTGCCGAAGGTGAAAAGCTGCAGAGTGGGGCGACGGTCCAAGTGATGTTCGACTACGACACCGGCAAGTCGAAGGCGATGCCCGACGAGCTGAAGTCAATTCTGGAGTCGTTCGACGGCCCGTTCTAGTAGGTCTATTTAGTCCCTGTCGATGGCCGCACCCAGGTGCAACAGGAGTTGGCAGGGGAGACTGGTTTTGCCTTCGACGTTGGCGCTGGGTTTGACCCACGCCATTATTTGTGAATAAATTCACATGCTTCACTTGCCGGGGTGTTTCAGTACAGGGACCTCCGGCTTTTCGTTGGCTGTAAGAGCATCTAACACGTTCGGGTACCGGTTCGGGCGAGACCCGCTTTGGTGGGTCGCTACATGTTGAGAAACCCCAGGGAGATAAGGCCATGCTTGGACGGCTCAAGCTGACACTCATGATCACTGCTGCGGCTGTGATCTTCGCGCCTGCAGCGCAGGTTGCGGCACAGGACGGTGGGCGCTTTAAAGTGCTGATTCCGTACTTCACCCCGCTCGAGGACGCGAAGGACAAATTCGGCAAGGAAGCGTCGAAGGAGCTTCGCGAACTTATGGGTAGCATGCCGACCCACGTGGCCCTGTCGGAGCGAGACATTAAGGATGAGGTCAAGAACTTCGATATGAAGATCCAGGATCTCGACTGCATTCGGACGCGACAGCTCGCGTCGCAGATCGATGTGCCGGTCGTGATTTGTGCCAGCTACACCGAGCAGGCGGACAAGAGTTGGGTCATCTCCGCCGAAGTATGGGACATCGCGGGGTCCGAGTCGTTCCCGATCGAGCCGTTCCCGATTGGTGAGAAGGATGAGGAAGGCGCGGCAGTACACATTTATGACGCGTTCGAGCGCTACTCGACGACGGTCCGTTCAGCGGCCATCTGTAACGATTACTACGCCAGTCAGCAGTGGGAGAACGCTCTCCGCAACTGCGACGAGTCGCTGGGCCTTAATCCGAACTCGATGGGTACTCGCTACCTCCGCGGGCTCGTTCTCTATGAAATGGAGAACCACACGGATGCGCTGATCGAGTTCGAGACGGTTATCGCGGCCAACCCGTACCATGAAGACGCGCTGCAGCGGGCGGGCTACATCGCTGCGCTCACGGACCAGGACACAAAGGCCCGTGAGTACTACTCGCGTTACCTTGAGATCAACCCGGGCAACGCTGCGATCCGCATGCGGATCGCGTATGAGCTGGCCCAGGCCGGTGACCCGGTTGGTGCCATGGAGTTCATTCAGGTCGGACTGGACGTCGATTCCGAGAACGTCGATCTGCACGAGCAGTACGGTGGGTTCGCGTTCAGCGCCGCGCTGGAAATTCAGCAGGAAGCGGCGGTAGGTGCTGAGAACGGCGGTGATGCCGTAGCCCCTGAGGCGGTCGGTTACTACCGCGAGGCGATCGCTTCGTACGAAAAGGTCTTTGAGGCGAAGGGCGCCGAGACTCCGGTGGGCCATCTGTCCAACGTCATTTCGGCATACATCCAACTCGAAGATCTCGAATCTGCGATCTCACTTGGTGAGCGGGTGCTTCAGACCCACGGTGACGAAGATCGCCTGTGGCTTCTTTATGCCGATGCGCTCCAGCGCAATGAGAGACTCGATGACGCGATCACCGCGCTCGACCGAGTCATGGAAATCAATCCGGACCACCCGAATGCTGCGCTCCGTCAGGGTAATTGGCTGATCCAGGCCGGTCGCGTGAGTGACGCAGTGGACGTGCTGAGTGTTGCTGCGGAGAACAACCCACAGCAGGCGCAGCAGGCGGCCCAGATGGTATTCGCCGAAGCCTACCAGAACGGTGTGGAGAAAGACGACTACATGTACGCCGCGTCAGCGGTGTCCGACGCAAAGCGTATTCCGAACCTCTCTGAGACCATGATGAACCAGCTGAACTTCTGGCATGGTTACAGCCTCTATCAGCGGGCCTTGGCCGAGCAGGAGCCGCAGACGCTGCCATCTGCGAATCTGTCGTTGCCAAAGTTCTACCAGGCGCTCGAGTTTCTGAACCTCGCCGGTGACTATCCCGAGTCTGTGGGCGTGAACCTGCAGCAGCTGATCGACAACGCAGGGACGTACATCGAAATCCAGGACGCGATCATCAAGCGCGGTCAGTAGATGATCTGACGGACCCAGCGCCTCGGCGCTGATGGCGCCGCGGGGGAGAGATCCCTCGCGGCGTCTTTTTTGTGCCCCTCTGTCTGAAGATGCAATTGCAGGCCCCCCGGGCACGTTCTGTTGGGCCATCGGGGAGCGACCTCTTTCATGAATCGCCCCACTTCGCCCCACCGCTGATTTTCTCGCCCTCGAGAAGACTTTCGGTTTTCGTTCGGAAAAACGAAAAATTGACCTTGGGGCCAATCAACCTTTATCCCGGATCTATGCCGCCTTCGGGCTATATACGGGTCAAGAGAAAGGTAGGGAATTCGTAAAAAGCACCCTTGACGCGCTGTTCCACGACACCCTACCTTGATCCCAATCATCCCCACTTGCCCCCACTCTGTGCCACCACGGGAGCCACGTGAACGGTTTCGTCGGGCAGTATGAACATCAGATGGATCAGAAGGGCCGCATCAGCCTTCCTTCGGCGTTTCGTCGAGAGGCCGAGGGCGACCACTTCGTTCTGTTGCAATGGGAGGAGGGCTACCTGACCCTCTTTCCCCAGGAGAAGTGGCAGGAGGTCCAGGAGAACTTGCTTGAGTTCCGACGCGCCAATCCCGAAGGGTGGAACCAGGTGCGGATGATCATCGCCAATGCGGTCGAGGTTTCTCCCGACAAGCAGGGGCGGATTCTTGTCCCAGGTGCCCTCCAGGCCTCTGCAGGTCTGTCTGGCGCCGTCCTGCTAAGTGGGAACCTCGATCGGGTAGAGCTCTGGGACCCGGCGACGTACCTCGCCAAGGTCCAGGATCAGGCCGGCGACCTCGACAAGTTCTCATACCGGCTCTTCGGGTAACCGGCATGTCCGAATACCACGAACCCGCAATGGCGCCGGAGGTCCTCGACCTGCTGTCCCCTTCCAAGGGTGGCTTCTACATGGACGGGACGGTCGGGGGCGGTGGGCACACCCGTCTGATCCTCGACGCATGTTCGGACTGCCGCGTGCTCGCCGTTGATCGGGACTCGGAGGCTCTCGACGAGGCACGTGCCTCGCTCGCCGATCACCGGAGCCGGGTCCGCTTTCTCTCGACCCGTTTCGACAACGCCCCGAAAGACCCCGAAGTGAGGGACCGTGGCTTGGACGGCGCACTTCTCGATCTGGGGGTCAGTTCGCACCAGCTCGACGACGACGTCCGTGGCTTCACGTTCCGCCGGGGTGCGCCCCTGGATATGCGCATGGGCGCGGATCAAGGGCCCGACGCACGGATGCTCCTTGCCGTATCGAGCGAAGAAGAGCTGACACGGGTGTTTCGCGATTTTGGCGAGGAGCCACGAGCGCGGCGCCTCGCGCGGGAGGTGGTCAAGCGTCGTGCAACCGAACCTCTCGAAACCAGTGACGACCTAGTTGCGGCGCTGGCCGTTTCCATGGGACGGCCACCGAGCGCGAAAGAAAAGGCACGAATCTTCCAAGCTGTCCGTATCGCGGTGAATGATGAGCTGGAGGCGTTGGAGGTTGGGTTGCCCGCGATTCGCGACGCGATGAAGGCTGGTGGGGTGATGGTGGTGATCGCGTATCACTCCCTTGAAGACCGGGCGGTGAAGAACGCCTTCCGCGAGTGGAGCCGTTCCTGCGTCTGTCCGCCGGAGTTGCCGATCTGCCGCTGCCGTGGGGAGGCACTGGGTCAGACGCTGACGCGAAAAGTGCTTCGACCGTCGGACGAGGAAGTCCAGCGGAATCCACGGGCCCGAAGCGCCCGGCTCCGCGCCTGGCGGAGGGCTGCTTGATGGACGCCAGGGTCCTGGGTCGTGCAGCTATCACCTTTGCGGTCCTCATGTGGAGCCTGGGTCTCGTCACCTGGCGGCAGAGCCGGGCGCTCGAGGCGAATCGCACGCTTGATGACCTTCGTCGCCATGTGTCGGTCGCCCGCGCCGAGCGAGTCGAGATCGATCGTGGTATCCAGACTCTTCGGCGCAGGGTGCGGATTGTCACGGAAGCCGAAGCGCTGGGCATGCATACGCCAGATGCGACGGAGCAGGTATTCCTCTCGGCGGCAGGTGGGTCATGAGCCGCGCTAGGGCGATGACCGATCGGCCGCACCGTTGGCGCAGAGGGGCCGTCCTGGGGGGATGGCTGCTGTGCGTCGGGCTCGTCATTGCCCGCGCCGGGCAGATTCAGGTGGTGCAAGCGGATCGGTGGAAAGCAAAGGCGAATGATCAGCACACCGACCTTGAGGAGGTCGCCGCGCCGCGCGGAGCGATCTATGACCGTGGTGGCTCGCCGCTCTCGGTGACTCGTGACCAGGTCCGCGTGAACATCGCTCCCAACGAGGTCCGGAATCACGATGCATTGCAGGGCGCGCTAGTAGCCGGTCTCGGGCTAAGCGCGACTCGGGCCCGTCAGCATGTCATGAATGAGCGCCGCTGGAACGTCGTCGGCCTCTTCGCACCATCAGTGCGCGAGCAGTTCGCCGGTTTCTCGGGCGTGCACCTGGATCAGGTGTTCCAGCGGTACAGCCCTGCCCGCGATCTCGCACGTGGCGTGCTCGGCGTCGTGATCGACGACGAAGGACGTGGCGGGGTCGAGCGGATCTATGACCACCACCTCCGCGGAACCCCAGGCAGCAGAATCGTGCGACGGAACAACCTGGGCACACCGATCCCCGGCGACCGGGTGATCGTGCAGGCGCCGCAGGCCGGAGGCCAGGTCGTGGTTACGATCGACTCTGACCTGCAGGAGATCGCGCAGGCCGCGCTTCTTGAGGCGATCGACAAGCATGAGGCGCACGGCGGCGACATCCTGATTACGAATCCGTTCTCTGGCGAAATTCTCGCTCTGTTCTCCACCCGTGATGGGCACAATGGCGCCTTGTCCGCGGTCAACGCTCCGTTCGAACCGGGCTCCACGCTGAAGCCATTTACCGTGGCTGGCCTGCTCGACCACGACCTCGCCACGATGCGAGACACCGTCGATGCCGAGAGCGGCCGGTGGCAGGCACCTGGCCGTATCCTGACCGATACGCACACGGAAGGCTGGATGACGCTCCGCGAAGCGCTTCGGGAGTCGTCGAACATCGGCATCGCCAAGATGGCCCAACTGATGTCGCCTGGAGTCCAGTATGAGAATCTCCGTGACTTCGGCTTTGGGACACTCACTGGAGTCGAACTGCCAGGTGAGGTCGCAGGCACGCTGAGACGTCCCGATCGCTGGAGTGCGCTGTCGCCGGCCTCTCTCGCCATCGGTTACGAGGTTTCGGTCACACCGCTGCAGATGGCGATGGCGTACGGAGCGCTGGCCAACGGCGGACTCCTCATGCAGCCCCGTCTGATACGAGAGGTCCGGGCGGCCGATGGCTCCGTGCTCGAAACGTTCGAGCCGTTGGTGGTTCGTCGTGTCGTCGCGAAGGAGACCGCACACCTCGTCGGCGGTGCGCTCGAAGATGTCGTTACGATCGGTACCGGCTCGCTGGCTCAGCTAGGCTCCTTCCGGGTGGCGGGGAAGAGCGGCACGGCTCGCTTCAGCAGCAACGGAGGGTACAGTAGAGGCGACTACTCGTCGTCTTTCGTGGGGTACTTCCCAGCCGACAAGCCACAGCTCGTCGTCTTCGTCAAACTCGATCGCCCGCAGGACGGGACGTACTACGGCGGCGCGGTGGCTGCCCCCGTAACCCGCATGACGATGGAAGCCGCGCTGGCCGCCGCTCCTCCGGCGATTCGGCTGGGCGCACTGGTCAATTCTCAGGCGCGGAACGCGGCTGCACCTTCACTGGCTCCTCAATTCACGAGTGGCCGCCCCATGCGGGCTCTCCCGCCTCTCGAGAGTGGTTGGGACTCCGAGGAAGGCGTCTCGGCAGAGTCGTCCGATGGCCCAGTAAGGCTGCCCGAACTCTCCGGACTGCCTTCACGTCGGGCCATTCTGAATCTGCATCAATTCGGCCTTCGGGCTGCCCATGCCGAATCAGGCGAGGTGATCGGCACGATACCAGTGGCTGGAACACTCGTGATGCAGGGAGACACGATTCGTCTCCGGTACCGGGGTCAGACCTATGAGTGACGCGGTCCGGACGCTCGCTGCTGTCGGAGATGTCCTCCGGTCAGCCGACCTCCTCCGGGAACAGGTTGGCCCGGGGGACGTCGTCGTTCAGGGTGTTGCCCTGGACTCGCGCGCGTGTCGTCCGGGTGACCTCTTCCTCGCGTGGGAGGGGCTCCGTTTTGACGCACACGACTTCGTCGCCGCAGCAGCGGAAGCAGGCGCGGTTGCCGCGATCGTCGAACGCCGAGTCGATGTCGATTTGCCTCAGCTCGTGGTCCACAACGGCCGTCGGGCCGCGGCGCTTGCGAGCTCCGCCGTAATGGGTGACCCGGGGAACGAGATGTTCACGGTTGCAGTCACTGGGACGAACGGGAAGTCGTCTACCGCGATGCTCATCCGGCATCTCTTGTCGCCGGATTTGCCGACCGGGATGATCGGGACGTTTGGACTGTTCGACGAAGAAGGCTTTCGGCCCGGTACCGAGGGGCTGACCACTCCCGATCCTGTTCAGTTGGCGGGTTGGATGCGCGACCTCTCGGACCGCGGCGTTCGCGCTGTCGTGATGGAAGCTTCATCCCATGCACTGGATCAGAACCGACTGGACGGCATCGAGTTCGACGTCGGCGTATTCACGAACCTGTCGCAGGACCACCTGGACTACCACGAGACCATGGAGGCCTATCGCACCGCCAAGGTCCGTCTGGTCGACCTGGTCTCCGGAGACGGTGACATCGTGGTCAACGCCGGGGATCCCGCGTGGGACGGGTTGAATGATGATGCTCGGACGGTTCGCCTGTATGCGGACGCAGATCGCGTTTCAAATTGCGGCCCGGTTCATCTACTGGCTTCGTTCATTGGTCCGGCCGAGACCGGATCGGGTTCGAGAGCCGGAACGACCTTTGGTCTGGTTGTCGACGGAGACGTCGAGAACATGACGATCGTGCGGACGCCTTACCGTGGACGCTTCAACGTCGAGAACACACTCGCGGCGATCGCTACTGCGCTGATTGCCGGTGTGCCGCTCAACCGCATCGTTGAACGTCTCGCCGATGCCCCGGTCATTCCCGGACGACTGGAGCAGGTCTTCGACGGTTTCGACGTCCTCATCGACTTTGCACACACGCCCGGTGCGCTGGAGGCAACGCTGTCTGCGCTTCGGCCCACTGTGCCCGGCAAGCTGATTGTGGTTGTCGGTGCTGGCGGTGACCGTGATACGACGAAGCGCGCGGCGATGGGTGAAGTCGCGGGCCGGCTCTCGGATGTTGTCGTCCTGACATCGGACAACCCTCGGACTGAGGACCCCGAGGCGATCATCGACGATGTCGCCGAAGGTCTCAGTGGCAAAGACTTTTACCGAATCACGGATCGCCGAGACGCGATTCGCAAGGCATTGACCCTCGCCGAGTCACTTGAAGACACGGTGCTTTTGGCGGGGAAGGGGCACGAAACCTACCAAGTGCTCGGCACCGAGAAGGTCCCGTTCGACGAACGCGAAGTCGCGCGCGAGGTAGCCCGTGATCTGTGGTGGTTCGAGGGGTCGGCATGAGCGCCTTCGCCTGGACCGACGAGACGGTGCGCCGTGCGCTGGGCCTGCGGGTCGAACTGGCCGAGGAAGGAGTTAACTTCGGCGGCGTTTCGACGGACTCCCGTTCGGTGGCTGCGGGCGACCTCTATGTCGCGCTCGTTGGTGAGCACTTCGATGGTCACGACTTCGTGGCCGATGCGCTCTCGAAGGGCGCGGGTGCCGCGGTTGTGTCCCGACCTGCTCCGGGCGACCCGGGTGGCCGATTGTATCCGGTCGACGACACACTCGAAGCCCTCGGAAGGCTCGCGGCCCACCGGCGTCAGAAGCTCTCGGCACCCGTTGTTGCCATCACAGGGTCATCCGGTAAGACCTCGACGAAAGAGATGACGGCCGCGGCCCTAGGATCGAAGTTGCGGGTGCACGCGACCCGCGCGAATCTGAACAACCGCATCGGCATGCCGATGACGTTGCTGGCTGTGTCGGACGATGCAGAAGTCGTGGTGCTCGAGCTCGGCACCAATGAGCCCGGAGAGATTCGGGCCCTCGCGCAGGTCGCTCGGCCCGACGTGGCGGTCATTACCACGGTCGGAGAGAGCCATCTGGAGAAGCTCGGTTCGCTCGAGGGCGTGCTGGACGAGAAGCTGGACCTGCTTCGCCACCTGTCGGATGGCGGCCGTTGTATCGTTGGCGATGAGCCATCGGTTCTGGCAGGGCGCGCACGGGCCCTCTGCCCGAGAGTGCGAGTCGTCGGCTGGAGCGATCGCGCCGCCGAGTGCGACCGACCCTCGAATGCGGTGGTCGATGTGTTTGGGGGTTACGCCTTCGAATGGCGCGGACATAGGGTCTCTGCCCCAATGGTGGGTCGGCATGCCGCCTCGAACGCGCTGCTGGCCCTGACGATTTCGGATCTACTGGGTGTCCCGGCTCGTGACGCAGTTCGTGGACTCGCGAGCGCCGACACCGGCTCGATGCGCGGTGAGTTCCAGCGTATCGGGGACCTCACCGTGATCGTCGACTGTTACAACGCCAACCCGCAAAGCGTGCTGGCATCGCTCGACGTGCTCGAGGAGCAGGGCTCGGCGACACGGCGTGCTGCGGTTCTCGGCTCCATGCTCGAGCTCGGCGATGCGACCCAGGGCCTACATGAGCGCGTGCTGGTTGACGCGCTCGAGCGAGATATCGACGTCCTCGTGCTCACGGGGGCTTTCGCGGCGGCTGCGGCGGGACTGGGTGTTTCGGCCACGGGTTCGAAGCGGATCGTGGTCGCGACCGAATGGGCCGACGCGTATCCGGAGCTTCGCTCCCGTCTAGATGGGTCGGAAGTCGTGCTGCTGAAGGCGTCTCGTGGAATCGCGCTGGAAGGGCTTCTTCCACTGCTCCAAGCAGACTATTCCCCGAGAGAGGCCTGATGCTCTATCACCTGCTTCCAAGTCTCTCCGACTCGTTCGGCGTCCTGAACGTGTTCATGTACATCTCGTTCCGCGCCGCCGGAGCTGTCGTCACCTCGCTGGTCATCGCGTTCGCGTTCGGTCCGGGCGTCATCCGCCGCCTTCAGCGTGCCAACGTAGGGCAGGTGGTGCGTGAGGTCGGTCCGGAGACGCACCTAGTGAAGTCAGGGACGCCGACGATGGGCGGGTTGATCATCATCGCGGCGACGACGATATCGACGCTACTCTGGGCCCGCCTCGACAACTGGTACGTCATCCTGGCCGTCATCTCACTCTTGTGGATGGGCGCGATCGGCTTTCTCGATGACTACCTGAAGGTGGTGCGGGGCGAGACACGTGGTCTGATCGCCCGTTACAAAATGATCGGACAGTGGACTTTCGGGCTCGGGCTTGGTGCCTTCCTCGTCTGGAACCCTATCTCTTCGCATCCGACGACTTGGACTTCAGTCCCTTTCTTCGCAGACGCCGCCGCAGCCTTTCCTGTTTCGATCTTCATCCTCTTTACGGCGACGGTGGTCTCGGGCTCCTCCAACGCCGTGAACCTGACCGACGGTCTCGATGGACTGGCAGCGGGCCTGACCACGATTTCGGCCATGACCCTCGGTCTCTTCGCCTATATCGCGGGCCGAGTCGACATGTCCGCTTATCTCGGCTTCTTCTACCTAGAGGGCGCCGGTGAACTCACAATTTTCGCCCTAGCACTGGCCGGTGGAGCGCTCGGCTTTCTCTGGTTCAACACGCACCCGGCGGAAGTCTTCATGGGCGACACCGGGTCGCTGGCCCTCGGAGGAGCTCTCGGCGTCATGGCGATCCTGCTGAAAGCCGAGTTCCTGCTCGTGATCGTCGGTGGCGTGTTCGTTCTCGAAACGCTGTCGGTGATCGTGCAGAAAGGTTGGTTCAAATACACGAAACGTCGGTTCGGGGAGGGGCGCCGCGTCTTCAGGATGGCCCCGATTCACCACCACTTCGAGCTCCTCGGATGGTCCGAGTCTAAGGTCGTCATCCGCTTCTGGATCGTCGGTGTCCTGTTCGCGATGGTCGCGATTAGCACCCTGAAGATCCGGTGAGCGAATTACATGCGATCACGGGAAGCGGTGAAGCGATTTGATGGACCTGTCAGGAAAGAACATTGCTGTCATTGGTATCGGGGCCAGCGGAATCGCCGCTGCCCGATTGGCCGTTGAGAAGGGAGGAGACGTCTATGTCTCGGATTCGCGCACGAATGATGCAGTTACAGCTGGTGGAACCGATCTCGGAGATGCCGGAATCACCGTCGAGCTGGGAGGACACGACATCGAACGGATGGTCGGCGCCGACATCGTCGTCACCAGTCCAGGAATCTCGCCGGACAGTCCAGTGCTTCGATCGCTCGCTCAGCGCGACGTGCGATGGATCTCCGAGCCTGAGTTCGCCGCACGGTTCTACTCAGGTTCACTGATCGGAATCACCGGGACCAATGGAAAGACAACCACCACGCTGCTGGTCGATCACCTCCTCCGAGCTTCGGGGATCCGAAGTGCGGCGGGCGGGAACGTCGGCGGAGGGCTGGCACCTCCGGCGTCGGATCTCGCCCGTGCGAGTGATCAGCCAGACTGGATCGTGCTCGAGATGAGCTCGTTTCAGCTGGCGGGTGTGGAGACGTTCCGTCCGGACATTGGCCTGGTCACGAACCTGTCACCGGATCATCTCGATCGGTACGACGGGGTCGACTCCTACTACGCCGACAAAGCGAGACTCTTCGACAACGCTGATCCCGACAGCGTGTGGGTCCTTCCTGCAGCCGACCGCAAGGTCGCCCAGCTCGCGGGGAAGGCACCCGGCGCCCGTTTCCATTTTGGAGGTGGCTCCGAAAGCGACGCTTTCGTGGAAGGAGACATGTTCACGCTGCGGCACCAGGGTGAGCTCGAAGAGCTCCTCCCGTTGTCTGAGTTCCCGCTCCTCGGAGCGCACAACGTGACCAACGCGCTCGGGGCGGCACTCGTTGCACGCCTGGCCGGAGCTGGACCGGGTGGCATTACCGCAGGCCTCGGGTCCGCAAATGCTCTGCCGCACCGTCTCGCGCCCGTCGCAGACATCGACTCGGTGCTCTGGGTGAATGACTCGAAGGCCACCAACGTAGCTGCAACCGGCAGCGCGCTCGCGAGTTTCGATCGCCCCGTGGTCCTGCTGCTCGGTGGGAAAGACAAAGGGGAGGCGTTTGAGGCTCTGGTGGAGCCCATTTCAGGCCGCGTGAAAGCGGTCCTGGCGTACGGCGCGGTTCGCGAGCGAGCCTTTGAGGAGCTGACGAACCTCGGTGGTGTCTCCCTCGTCATCGAACCCGTCGAAGGCGCCCTCGATCGGGTCGTTGCCCGAGCCAGTGAGATCGCTTCACCCGGAGACGTCGTGCTGCTCTCTCCCGCCTGCTCCAGTTTCGACATGTACGAGAGCTACGAGCATCGTGGCCGGCACTTTGCTGAACTCGTCGGGAGACTCGCATGACCGCGCGCCCAGTCGACCTCGCACCCATCGGGTCGGTTGGACTGCCGGTATCGGGGTTGGGCCGCGGATGGGAGGCGTCGACGATCATGGGGCTGACCCTGCTGATTCTCTCGGTCGGTCTCGTCACGCTCTATAGCGCCTCTTCTGTCTTCGCGATCTCTCAGGGAGAGGCAGACACCTTTTACGTCTTTCGCCAGGCGCAGGGTGCGCTCTTCGGGCTTTGTGTCCTCGCGGTCTGTGCGTGGGTGCCGTACCGCTTTTGGCTGCATGCCGCGTGGCCGCTCCTCGGGTTGAGCATTCTGCTCCTGTTGCTGTGTGTCCTGCCTTGGACCTATGGCATTGCCCCTGTGCGCAACGGCGCCCGTCGCTGGCTGATCCTCGGTGTTTCGTTCCAGCCATCAGAAATCGCCAAGATCGCGATCGTCGTATGGACGGCTGCGATCGCGGTAAGGAAGACGGATCAATTCCATTCACTGCGACGAGGGTTGCTTCCGTTCTTCGCTGTATGGGCCATCGTAATCGGATTGGTCGCACTCGAGCCTGACATGTCTACCGCGATGGTTATCACCATGCTGGGCATCCTGGTTGTCTTTGCCGCCGGCGCTCGCTTCGGACACTTCGTGTTCCTCGCGCTGCTGGTGTCGCCTGTCATGTATGTGATGCTGCAGGTCGACTTCCGAGCCAAGCGAATGCAGAGCTTTCTGAATCCGCTGGCGGATGAGGCGGGGAGTGGCTATCAGGTCACGCAATCGCTCATTGCCTTTGGATCCGGCGGCATCACCGGTGTCGGCTTCGGGGAAGGGAGGCAGAAGTACGGATTCCTTCCGGAATCTCACAATGACTTCATCTTCGCGATGATCGGTGAGGAGTGGGGTCTGCTCGGGGTGGCGCTGCTCGCGGTTTTCTACGTCACGATCGTACTGGTGGGGTTCCGTATCGCGAGCCGTGCTCCGGACCTATTCGGAGAGCTTCTCGCGGTTGGGTTCACCAGCCTGATTGCGGTGCAGGCGATCTTGCACATGGCCGTCGGCCTCGCGCTGGCACCGGCGACTGGGCTGGCATTGCCGCTGGTCTCCTACGGTCGCTCGAACCTGATCATCACCCTGATGGCCCTGGGGATTATCATGTCTGTCGCGCGGGCGGCACCGGGGGGAAAGGCAGCGCATGTCTGAGCCCGGCCCTGTCGTTGTGCTGTCCGGCGGAGGTACCGGCGGTCATCTCTACCCAGCGCTGGCCATCGCAGACGCACTCCGGTCTGCACGACCAGACGTTCGCGTCGTATTAGTGGGTGCTCGGCGCGGACTTGAAGCACGGGTGCTGCCCGAACGAGGCGAGGAGCATGTTCTTCTTCCCCTGCACGGCATCGACCGCAAGCGTCCACTCTCGAGCTGGCGAGCGATCTCGGGCCTTGCGGTCGGCCTTGTCCGCGTCTCGCGCCTTTTCGCTCAGATCCGGCCTGAGGTCGTCGTCGTAACCGGGGGATACGCGGGGGCCGCAGCTGGAATCGCAGCGGGACTCATGGGCATACCGCTCGTCTTGCAAGAACAGAATTCGTATCCGGGTGCAGTCACCCGCCTGCTGACCCGCTTCGCGGCGCGCGTCCACCTGGCCTATCCGGAGGCGATCCGCCTGCTCCCCGCCGCAGCATCCCGCTGTGTCGTCAGCGGAAATCCCGTCCGTGACCGGTCCACCATGGGTCGTGCAGCGGCGCGTCGATCCCTTGGCCTCCCGGAAGATGTGACGCTAACCTTCGTCACCGGCGGCAGTCAGGGATCACTGGCCTTGAATCGTGGGGTGACTTCGTACGTGGAAGGGGTATCTAGAGGAGACGTGCTACGGCCCGAGTTGCTGCACGTGCTCTGGGCGACGGGACGGAAACACTTCGATTCCGTTCAGGCCGCGCTCGATGCGATCGGAACGCTCGAATGGGTGCACCCGCTCCCCTACATCGAAGACATGCCAGGTGCTTTAGCCGCGTCGGATTTCGCACTGTGCCGGTCCGGCGCTATGACGACTGCGGAGCTGTTGAATGAAGGGCTTCCCGCGATCCTGGTGCCGCTCCCGACCGCTGCCGAGGACCACCAGACCTGCAACGCCCGGGCGCTTGAGGCTGCCGGGGCCGCTCGAGTGCTCCCCGAGTCCGAGATGACTGCTGAACGGCTCGGCGCAGAGCTGTTCACCATGGTTCGGAGCCGTACTGAGCTCGCGCAGATGCGAACGAACGCACTCGAACGCGCTCGGCCAGACGCAACGCGCATAATCGCCTCCGATCTTGTCACCATGCTCTCGCCCGATCGGAGAGCCACATGACCGGTCCGCTTGATCTCCGCTCGCTCAGCGATGAGCGTCCGGTGCACTTCATGGGCGTGGGTGGTGCAGGAATGTTTCCGCTGGCGGAGCTTCTGCTCCGTAGCGGGGGCCGCGTGAGTGGCTGTGACATGAAGGCGAGTCAGGCGCTCGAGGATTTGGAAGCACTGGGGGGGCTCGTTTCCGTCGGCCACGATGCAACTCACGTAGAACGGGCCTCCGCACTGGTGGTGACCGCCGCGGTTCCTGGTGATCATCCGGAGATTCAATCTGCGCGGAATGCGGGGACCCCCGTCCTGAAGCGAGCGGAGGCTTTGGGTGCATGGGTGTCTCAGGGGACGGTCGTGGGGATTGCAGGCACGCACGGAAAGACCACAACGGCGGCCATGACCACGGAAATTCTGGCTGCGGCTGGCCAGAACCCTACTGGACTGGTTGGCGGGCGCGTCGCGGAGTGGGGTGGAAACTTGCGCTACGGTTCGCAGGACCTGTTCGTGGTCGAGGCCGACGAATACGACCGCTCGTTCCACACGTTGTCGCCTGATATCGCTGTCGTGACGAACCTCGAGGCCGATCACCTCGACATATATGGTGACCTAGATGGCGTGCGGAGGAGCTTCCTTGAGTTCCTCGCCGGCGTGCGGGGTGGCGGACGGGTGGTCGTCTGCGCCGACGATCACGGAGCGTCCGCTCTGCTCCCGATCATTGGCCCATCTGGGTACACTTACGGTACGGCAGCCGGCTCAATGCTGCGCGCAACGGATATCACGGTTGTCGACGGGGAGACCTGCTGCGTGGTCTACGAAGAGGGAATCCGGGCAGGGACGTTGACGCTCGGCATGGGCGGCCGGCACAACCTGCTCAATGCTCTGGCCGCCGCGGCTTCCGCCCGTGCGCTCGACGCAGATTGGTCTGACATCCTCACGACTCTGGCAAGCTTCGCAGGTGTCGGGCGCCGTTTCGAGCAGATCGGAGAGGCCGCGGGAGTCCTGGTGATCGACGACTACGCTCATCACCCCACAGAAGTCGGGGCGGCACTCCGGGCTGCTCGCTCCATGTACGCCGATCGACGAATCGTCGCAGTATTCCAGCCCCACCTCTTTTCGCGGACTCAGGAGTTCGCCCGCGAGTTCGGTGAATCTCTCGCCATCGCGGATGCCGTTTGGGTGACGGACATCTTTCCGGCACGTGAGGCGCCGATTCCGGGCGTGACCGGCCAGACCATTGTCGACGCGACGGTGACGGCCGGTGCGGCCAGTGTCGCGTATGTCCCGGTGCTCGCCGAGGTAGCCTCGGCGGTGGCTTCGGATCTCGCCTACGGTGATGTCGTGCTGACGCTCGGGGCGGGCTCGATCGAGTCGCTGGGTCCGCAACTCCTCAGTGCATTGGGGGAGCCGACTCATGCGTAGAGAGCTCAAAATCCTGGGTCTGACTCTGGCCCTGAGTCCGGTGGTGATCTGTGGGCCAAGGGCGCTCGATGCCATGGCCGCATTGGAGACCTTTCGGATTTCTGCGTCTGAGATCGAGGTCATTGGGGTACAGTACATCACTCCGGGATCGGTGATTGAGCAGATGGATCTCGGTCAGTTTGCGTCTGTTTGGGGCGACCGCGAGACCTGGGCGGAGCGACTTTCCACCCACCCCCTGATCCTGGATGCAGATGTTCGTCGTCGCCTTCCGAACGGCCTGAGAGTGACTGTCGTCGAGCGGCGTCCTGTCGCTCTGGCGCCGACCCCCACGCTTGAACCAGTGGACGCCGAGGGCTTCCGGCTCCCGATCGATCCGACCGTCCACCGGATGGATCTGCCCATCATCATGTCGGAGCTCTATCCAGAGGCTGAGGCGCCGGTCTTTCCCGACGAGGTCAGGAATCTCGCCGTCGAACTCGAAGCGCTCACGATCGCTGACGGGAAGTTCGTCCAGAACGTGTCGAGTATTGAGCGGGCAGCTGACGGGTCACTGCGAGTTCACCTGATCAAGCCCTCCGTCGAGTTCCTGATTCCCGAGGGGACGCCTGTGGTCCGGCTCCGTGAAGCCCAGGCCGCCCTTCGACACGCCATGTCCCAGAACCCAGGCCACGTCCCTGCGGTCATTGATCTACGTTTTTCGGGCCAGGTCGTGGTCCGTCGCGTCCGGTAGCGAGAGAAACTCCTTATGCGTTCAAATTTGATTGCTGGCCTAGACATCGGAACCGCCAACACGTGCGCGGTAATCGGCGAGGTGTCGGGCGACTCCCGCAGGCCGGGTCTCACCATCCTTGGTGTGGGTCAGGCGCCGACCGCTGGATTGCGTGGCGACATGGTTACGAACATCGATGAGATGACCGAGTCGGTACGGGCTGCGATGAGCGAGGCTGAACTCATGGCCGGCGTCACCGTGGATCGGGTCTACGCAGGCATTGGCGGCAGCCATGTCCGGGCGACCAATTCGATGGGTGTGGTCGCGATCTCTGGGGACGAAGTCACATCCGACGACATTGAGCGAGTGCACATCGTGGCCCGCGCCGTCGCGCTTCCTCCCGATCGCGAGATGGTGCACGCGATCCCGCAGGAGTATCGAGTCGACCATCAGCGGGGCATCAAGGACCCACTGCGCATGTCGGGCGTTCGCCTCGAGTCCGAGGTCTTTCTTGTGACGTGCCAGGTCACGGCGTTCGCGAACATCACCAAGGCGGTGAACCATGCAGGCTACCGGGTGCAGGAACTGGTCCTCGAACCACTCGCCGGCGCGCGGGCCGTTCTCACGGAAGATGAGAAGGAGGTCGGCGTCGCGATGGTCGAGATCGGAGAGAATACGACCAACGTCGCGGCCTACTATGAAGGGAAGATTCATCACGTAGCGATTCTGCCGCTCGGTGGAGCAACCCTGACGGCGGACCTGATGCGTGGCCTCGCGGTCCCGCACAAGGAAGCGCGGCTGGCCAAGGAGCGTCATGCCAAGGCGTTCGCCCAGATGGTGGATCCTCGTGAGACCGTGGAACTCCCGGGGGCGGCACCTGGGCAGATGCGCTCCGTGGCCTGCGAACTCATCGCGCACATCGTCGAGCAGCGTCTGGATGAAATCTTCGGAATCGTCCAGGCCGAGCTTCAGGACAACGACGCGCTCGACAAACTCGGTGCCGGCATCGTGCTCACCGGTGGCACCACAGCCATACCAGGTATCGTCGAGCTCGCCCAGCAGATTTTCGCCTCGCCGGTGCGTCTCGGTGTGCCGAGCGAAGGGCTGGGTGGCCTCGCGGACACGGTTTGCCGCCCTCGCTTTGCGGTAGGGACAGGCCTCGCGCTCTGGGGTGCGGATCGCTTCGCCGAGACCGGACGCGGCGCGTCTACACGGACCTCCGGCATCGTTACCAAGCTGGGTACGTGGCTCAAGGAATTTTTCTAAGTGATTGGTATAAATGGTTTTATTGACGAAGTTCTAATAATCTCCGCTAGGGAGGAGAGTAAATGATGATCTTCGAATTCGAAGAGAGCCCCATCGCGAACGCCCGGATGAAAGTCGTGGGCGTCGGGGGAGCCGGCGGAAACGCCGTCAATCGCATGATCGACGAGGAACTTGAGGGCGTCGAGTTCATTTCGATGAACACCGACGGCCAGGCACTCAAGAGTTCGCAGGCGCAGATCACCCTGCAGATCGGCAAGAAGCTGACGCGCGGGCTCGGTGCTGGCGCTCGTCCGGAAGTAGGCCGGCAGGCGCTTGCCGAGAGCGAGCAAGAAGTCCGACGAGCGCTCGAGGGCGCTGACCTGGTCTTCATTACGGCTGGGATGGGGGGTGGTACAGGTACAGGGGCAGCACCTCTCGTCGCGGAAATCGCTCGTGACATGGGTGCGTTGACCATCGGTGTTGTTACCAAGCCCTTCTCCTTCGAGGGGAAGAAGCGCGAGCGTCAAGCCATGCAGGGCTTGGCCGAGCTTCGTCGCGCGGTCGACACTATGATCCTGGTGCCGAACGATCGGCTGCTCGCGGTGGTTCCGAAGGGGACGTCCTTCGCGAGTGCCCTCAAGAAGGCTGACGAAGTTCTCCTGCATGCGACGCAGGGTATTTCGGACCTCATTCGCGTGACTGGTGAAGTGAACGTCGACTTCGCGGATGTTCGCACCATCATGTCTGTGCGAGGTCCTGCCCTCATGGGCTCAGGCTTCGGCGAAGGCGACAACCGGGCGCAGGAAGCTGCCCAGGAAGCGATCTCCTCTCCGCTCCTCGACAACGTGTCGATTGCGGGCGCAAAAGGCGTTCTGATCAACATTACCGGGGGCATGGACCTCGCCATTGACGAGGTTACGGAGATCTCTTCCATTATTCAGGAAGAGGCGGGGGACGAAGCCGAAATTATCTTTGGCGCCGTTCACGACCCGGATCTGGAAGAAAAAATTCGCGTGACGGTGATCGCGACCGGATTCGATTCGGAAGACGACGATGACAAGGTGATCCAGGGCAACTTCGGCCGTACCCGTCCACGGACTCCGGTTCCGGTCGAGCCGGTGCAGTCGGCCCAGACCATGGAGCCGGTTGACCAGCCGGCGCTCGAGCCACCGCCGATCTTTGTGCAGGCGGAACTGCCCGAGGTTCGGATGGCCGTGGGTGGTGGTGGGGGCGAGTCCGTTCTCCCTCTCAGCAGGTTCCCCGAGAGGAAGGTGTCTCGGGCGCAGATCGATGGTTTGGACATTCCGACGTTTATTCGTCGCCAGATGGATTGACCGGTTCCCTAGTACCGGTTCTTTACCATAGGGCGTTCGACTGCCCGGCGGAGACGTTCGCCGGGTAGTTGTGCCCTCTGGTGAGCACACAGGAACTGAGGAGCGCATGAGGGATCGAAGTTCACAGCACATGGTGCAGATAGGAGCGTTCGCAATTCTGGCGTTCGCCCTTTCGGCATGCGGCAGACAGGCGCCCGAGGTGGGGCGTCTCAGCGTCGTGTATGCGCAGCCGGCTGAGCGTGTGGAGATCTTTACACTCGGCGCCGGGCAGACCTTCGGTGGACTTCTCAACCGAGAGCTTAGCGCGAATGAGCAAGCGAATCTTTTGCTCGCGTTTCAGGAGCATGCCGACCCCAGACGTATGCGGGAACGCACAGAGATCACGCTGCGATACCTGACAGACGAAACGGACATCCGCGGCATCGATGTGGCGCTCAGCCCCGATCGTACCGTGCGTCTCGACCGCGATATCGCTGGCTGGCACTCTGATTTGATTCAGACGCCGGTCTATATCGACACGCTTTTTGCACGTGGTGAGATCGATGGCCAGGGGAGCCTCTGGAGCGCGGTCGTCGACAATCCCGTGCTCAACCAGGTCGACTACGCCGACCGCAACGACCTGATCGACCACCTGGATCGAGTCTTCCAGTGGTCGATCGACTTTTCTCGGCAACTCCGCGTCGGCGACACGTACCGCTTCGCCTTCGAGCGTGAAGTTCGCCCTGACGGTTCGATGCGTGCCGGGCGACTGCTTGCCGCCGAGTTCCAGAATGCGGGCACGCCCTACCACGCTGTATATTTCGACCCGAACGGTGACGGTGAGGGATCGTACTTCGACCTGGAGGGGGAGTCCGTCCGCAGGGCGTTCCTCCTGAAGCCGCTCGCTTATCGTCGGATTTCTGGCCGTTTCACCAACTCACGACGGCATCCGGTCCTCAACACGATTCGCGCGCACCGCGGGATCGACTATGCGGCCGATGCGGGCACAGAAATCATGGCGACGTCTGACGGTGTCGTGATCCACCGAGCGCCAAAGGGCAGCTTTGGGAACACGGTCGAGATCCGGCACCCGAACGGATGGGTGACGCGATACGCCCACCTGAGGGCGTTCAAGAACGGTGTGTACGTGGGGACCCGCGTTCGACAGAGTGACATCATTGGCTACGTCGGTATGACTGGACTCGCCAGTGGTCCACACCTTCACTACGAGATGCTCCAGAACGGACGTCAGTTCGATCCGTTATCGGTCGATCTACCAGCCGGTGATCCTGTCCCCTCCGATGACATGGTCCGCTGGAGATCCGCGAAGAACCGACGCGTGGCACTGCTCAAGACAATACCGCGCGCGGGTCCGGTGCGGACATTCGTAGAAGATGTGGCTCCCAGTGATGCGCCGGATCAGCCTTCCGGAGGGGGACAGAGGTAGCCTTGTCGGGCAGTTCCCCCGACGTTGTGCGCGTCGGCACCTCCTATCGATTCGAGCCGGACTCTCCGTGATCCGCTTTCTGCTGTTTTTGGGCCTCGCCGCCGCGCTGATGGCGTTCGCCTTCTGGATCTATCTGCGAGTCGAACTTTCCGTCGAGGGAGCGCGACGGCTTGCGGTAGTTCGATCGATTGTGCTGGTGACGATTCTGGCACTTCTCTTCGATCCTCGTTTGCCCTCGGCGGCTCCAGGTGGCGCGTCCGGCCGTTGGGTACTTCTCGATGCGTCGCGCAGTATGTCGACCGTCGCCGAGTCGGGAGCATCTGCGTGGTCCGGCGCCGAGCAGCGAGCGGCAGAACTTGCGCTCGATGGCTGGCGTGTGATGCGCTTTGGTGGGTCGGATCTCACGCCGGTGGTTGACGAGGCAGGCACTCCGGACAGGCTTTCGAGCCTTCTTGCGCCGGCCCTGGTGGCGGCCGCTGAAGGAGGGGCGCGTGAAGTTCGGATCCTTTCCGACATGAGATTCGCCGATGCTGTGGCGATTCGATCCGCCGTTGCTGAGCTGCCCGTCAACGTGACCTTCGAGTCTTTTGGAGGTGTGGTGGATAATGCCGGCATCGGGCGCTTCCTGGTCCGGGATGTGCTGCAGCCTGACGGGATTCCCGTCGCGGAGTTGGAGGTCTTCGGTGGGATGTTCGGAGACTCGATCAACGTGGCCGTCTTTGAGGAAGATCAGCAGGTGGCCACGGTGACAGTTCCTGCTCCATCCGCCGGATACCGGGCAACTGTGATGGTTGATCTTCCCACCGCGACCGAGGCTGGCCTGGTACGCTACACGGCTGCGATTCAGGGGCCTGCTGATGCCTTTTCCGATGATCAGGCCGGCGTTTCCTATGCGAACATCGGCCATGAGGCGGGTGCACTCGTGCTGCTGTCACTTCGCCCCGACTGGGAGCCCCGTTATCTGCTACCGGTTCTCGCTGAGGTCACGGGCCTTTCCGCCGCCGGGTACCTGAGGGCCGGCCCCGATCGATATGTCCGTCTCGGGGGTGCCTCCGATCGAGGAGCTCCCGCAGATTCTGTGTCCGTGCAGCGGGCGGCGACCGATGCCGTGATTCTGGTCGTCCACGGGCTCGGGGAGGATGCGGATCCGTGGGTCGCGGCACTGCTGAGGAGCCCCGGACGTCGACTCGTGCTGCCAGCCGATGCGGCAGGAGCAGGTCTCGCCGGGCTGCCCGCAGTCGAACTGCGCGAGGGCGAGTGGTACGCATCCCCAGACATTCCGACTTCTCCGATTGCGGGAGCGCTGGCGGGAGTGGCGCTGGGCGGACTTCCGCCACTGAGTGACGTACTCGTTCCGGAGGTTGGGATGCGGGAACCGCCGCTTCAGCTTCAGCTCCGTGGCGCCGGGTCACCACAAAGTGCGTTCCAGCTCATCGAAGGTCCCGAGGGCCGTGTTGCGATCGCTTTGGCATCTGGCACCTGGCGCTGGGCCATGCGTGAGAATGGGCGGGAGCCGTACCGCCGTCTCTGGTCCGGCTTGGCCGGATGGCTTCTGAGTGATCAGCGGGTCGCAGCGTCCGAGGCCCGGCCCCGTGACTGGGTGATCGGGCGCGGCGAGCCTGTCGAGTGGAGTCTCCCGGGCGATACGACGATCTCACGAATCCGGGTGTTGCAGGGCGACAGTGTCGTCGTCGATACCACTGTGGTATCGGAGAGCACGCTGTCGACCGGCGTGCTGGCCCCTGACGTCTATACCTATGAAGTGACGGGTCCGTCCGGAGATACCTTGGCAGCGGGTCGCTTCGACGTATCTCCCGTGACATCCGAGATGCTTCCCGCTCCTGTCGAGCCCGGGGCATCGGTCCGGACAGCCTCGGCGCTCGGTAGTGACGATGGTCTCGGGCGTCCGCTTCGGACCACGCCGTGGCCCTACCTGCTGGTGATCATCCTTCTCTGTGGTGAGTGGGTCGTGCGTCGTCGCAGCGGCCTGCGATAGCAGGGGAGGATTGGAGCATGGCACGTCTCTTCAAGAAGAAGCCGGAGCGCAAGAAAGGACTTTGGAAGCGGGTCGTGGACTTCGCGCTCACAGATGTCCGGGTGGCAGCGGGTGGAATGGACTCGACCTCCCTCGAACAACTCGAAGAGTTGCTGCTCGGAGCCGACTTCGGTGTCAAAGCCACAATGCGCCTGACTGACAGTGCAGAGCATACGCTTCGACGAGGGAAAGCCCGAGGGATTGATGCGTTAGCGACCGTTCTGCGCGAAGAGGTCGCGGAGATCTTGCGAGACGGCGGGGATGTCGAGCTTCATAAGGCGGTGACGGGCCCCACTGTCTATGTCCTGGTTGGCGTTAACGGTGTCGGAAAGACGACGTCCGTGGCGAAGCTCGCCCATCACTTGATGCGTGAAGGTCAAAGCGTCATGGTCGCAGCCGCGGACACGTACCGCGCGGGCGCGGTGGCACAGCTCGAGTCATGGGCCGAACGGATCGGGGCTGATTTCTTGCGCGGTCAGCAAGGTGGCGACCCCGCCGCGGTAGCATTCGATGCCCTTGAGGCGGCCTCTGCTCGTGGTACCGACATCGTGATCATCGACACCGCGGGTCGACTCCACACGAACCGGGGCTTGATGGAGGAGCTCACCAAAATCGATCGTGTGGTCCGACGTCAGGTGGAAGGTGCGCCGCACGAAACGCTCATGGTGCTGGATGCCACGGTGGGCCAGAACGCGGTCCGCCAACTCGACGCGTTTTCGAAGTCCGTGGCGGTTAGCGGAATCATACTGTCCAAGATGGACTCTTCATCTCGCGGCGGAATCGTCGTCGCGCTTCAGGAGGAGTATGGGATCCCCGTGAAGCTCGTCGGCACCGGTGAGGGCCTCGAAGATCTCGAGGACTTCGATGTCGACGCGTTTGTAGGAGGTGTATTCGGGTCTTGAGCTACTCGCAGCTCGATCGTCTGATCCAGTTCCTGAAGGGCGTGGGCCCGAAACGAGCCAACGCGTTTAGTCGGCTCGGAATTTCGACTGCTCGAGATCTCCTTTACCATGTCCCACGCCGGTACGACGATGCGTCGACGGTCGAGCCGATCGGTCAGCTGAAGGTGGGCATGGACGTTACGGCAATCGGCCGGATTCGCAGCAAGGGGATCATTCCCACGCGACGGGGTCTGCGGATTTTTCAGGCTGTCATCGAAGATGATACCGGCATGATTACCGTGGCCTGGCCCGGGCAACCCTGGCTGGACCGAAAGCTCCGTGAGGGGGACACCCTGCTGGTGAGCGGAAAGGTGAAATTCTTTCACGGACACCAGCTACAGCCGCGCGAGTTCACTGTGTTGGAGCGCGGGGGCAAGGCATCGCCCGACTCAGGCGGGCGAGAGGCGGAAAGGGAACCGCCGAAGTCCGGAACTGGCACGGTCTTTGTGACCTACCCGGCTTCCGATGACTTGCCTCAATGGGTGTTGCGGTCGGTCTTTGAGAACAACCTACCCTCGCTACTGGAGTGGTCTCGAGACGACGACTACCTGTCCGCGGAAGCACTCACTCGAATCGAGCAGCCGACGCTTCATCAGGCTATGACGTGGCTACACACGCCGGAGAGCGTCTTTGATGCTGAACGCGGGCGCCGCCGGCTGGCGTATGATGAACTCTTCTTCCTGCAGCTCGTGCAGGCGCAGGCCAGGAGAGCGGCCACGCAACTCGAGCCCGGCATCGTATTCGAGCGCACGAACGAACTGATTCGCCCTCTTCACGAGGCCCTTCCGTACACTCTGACGGGTGCCCAGACGGGGGCGCTCCGAGAGATCTATTCGGACATGCAGTCGGATCGACGAATGAACCGCATGCTTCAGGGAGACGTCGGTTCGGGGAAGACCGCGGTCGCAGTCTTTGCCATGGTGCTGGCGGTGGAGGGCAAGAGACAGGCGGTGCTCATGGCCCCCACCGAGATTCTCGCGGAGCAACACGCGCGCGGCATTGGTGAACTCGTCGGGCCACTCGGTATCAAAGTCTGTCTACTCACCGGCAGCCTGGGTGCGGCTGAGCGACGACAAGCGCTTATCGACATCAAGTCAGGAGAGGCTCGGGTCGTGGTGGGCACGCACGCGCTGATTCAGGACACCGTCGACTACCAATCTCTCGGTCTGGTGGTGATTGATGAACAACACCGTTTTGGGGTGAAGCAGCGTATGGCACTGCTAAAACGATCTGACATGCGGCCAGACGTTCTGGTGATGTCAGCCACTCCCATTCCGCGATCCTTGGCCATGGCCCTGCATGGCGATCTCGATATCAGCATACTCGACGAGATGCCCCCCGGTCGTACACCGATCAAGACCAATCTCCGTGCGCCCGATCGACGCGACTCCGTCCATGGCTTCGTCTCGGATGAAGTGGCCGCAGGGCGCCAGGCCTACATCGTCTATCCTCTCGTGGATGAGTCGGAGAAGGTCGATCTGCTCTCGGCGACGCAGGAGCACGCGCGACTCCAGTCCACGGTATTCCCGGAAGCACGGGTGGGCCTTCTGCACGGGCAGCTGCCTCCGGCTGAGAAAGACCAGGTGATGCGGTCATTCGCGGCGGGTGACCTAGACATTCTGGTAGCGACAACCGTGATTGAGGTCGGCATCGATGTGCCCAACGCGAGCGTGATGATCATCGAACATGCGGAGCGCTTTGGCCTCTCTCAGCTGCACCAGTTACGCGGACGGGTCGGGCGTGGTGCCGCAGAGAGTCACTGCATTCTGATTGCTGAGCCCGGTGAGGATGCACTTGAGCGACTGCGGATCTTCCGGGACACCATCGACGGCTTCGAAATCGCACGCGCAGATCTGAGGATAAGGGGACAGGGTGATCTGTTCGGGAGTCAGCAGCACGGACGTGACGGGATCCTTCGATTCGCAGATCTGCTGGCGGACGAGGATCTCCTCGCGGAGGCTCAGCGGCAGGCGAGGGATGTTATTGAAGCCGATCCGGAGCTGACTGACGCGAACAACATTGCGATCCGGGCACATCTCATCGGCCGCTACCACCATCGCCTCGCGATGTATGGCGTAGGCTAGTCGAGGTCCGATGAGGGCGGGGTGGTTCCCCCGCGAAGAGAATTCCTGCATTGTCCTGCCGCGCCCGGACGTACCGTACGTTCGGGCATGAGTTGAACAACGATTCAGGGACCAGAATGGTCGAGATCAAGCAGCTCGGAGATCACGCCGGCGAGGAAGTCACGGTCAAGGGATGGGTCGAGGCCACACGGGGGCACGGCAAGGTCGCGTTCACGGTGGTCCGTGACGGGACCGGCGTAGTCCAGGGCGTTCTGTTGAAGAGTCAGGTCGATGACGGGACGTGGGACCTTCAGCAGTCGCTCACCCAGGAGTCGCTCGTTGCCCTGACCGGTGAGGTCAAGGAAGACGCGCGTGCGCCAGGGGGCTACGAGCTGGGTGTTACCGCAATCGAACTGCTGTCGCTGGCCGACGAATACCCGATCCAGCCCAAAGAGCACGGAGTTGAGTTCCTACTCGACAACCGCCATCTCTGGCTCAGATCTTCCCTTCAGCGCGCGGGCCTGCGTGTGCGCGCCGAGGTCGAACAGGCGATTCACGACTTTCTTTACAATCGTGACTTCGTTCGTGTCGACACGCCCATTCTGACGGGCTCGATCGGCGAGCATGCCGGTACGCTGTTCGAGACGGATTACTTCGGCGACTCCGCCTACATGGCCCAGACAGGCCAGTTGTACGTCGAAGCGGCCTGTCCGGCTTTTCGCCGCGTCTACGCGTTCGGACCGACGTTTCGAGCTGAGAAGTCGAAGACTCGTCGCCACCTCACTGAGTTCTGGATGGTCGAGCCGGAAGTCGCATTCGCCGACTCGAACGACAACATGAAGCTGCAGGAAGAGTTCGTCTCCTACATCGTTGAGCGGGCGCTCGAGCGCTGCAAAGAAGAGCTGAAGGTCCTCGAACGTGATACCAGCAAGCTCGAGCTGGTCACACCGTCATTCCCGCGGATGAGCTATACCGAAGCTGTCGACTACTTGAACGCGAACGGCGGAAATGTGGAGTGGGGTAAGGATCTTGGGGCGTCCGATGAGGTAATTCTCATGGAAGGGCGTGATCTGCCGATGTTCGTTTACGATTATCCGAAGGAGGCGAAAGCCTTCTACATGAAAGAAAACCCGGACGACCCCAGGACCGTTCTGTGCGATGACATGCTCGCACCCGAGGGTTACGGCGAAATCATCGGCGGCAGCCAGCGTGAAGACGATCTCTCCCGGCTGCAGGCCCGCATCCGAGAGGAGAACCTCCCGGAGGATGCCTACGCCTGGTACCTGGACTTACGCCGGTATGGGACGTTCCCGCACTCCGGATTCGGATTGGGCATCGAGCGCACCGTGGCCTGGATCACCGGCCGACACCACGTCCGCGAGATGATTCCCTTCCCGCGCCTCATGAACCGCCTGTACCCATAGTCGGTTTCCTGTATATCGCTTGAGCGGAGGTCGGCGCCATGCGCCATGCGGTCCTCGACATGATGGATCGGCGGCCCATCTGGGCCATGCCGAGCTCCGTTCCGGAACAGATCCGCGAGGCTCTAGGCCCTGAGTGGAAGCTCACGGTTCTCGAAGAAGAGACCGATGGGTCCGGCGATGGCGCGACGCGGGTCTCGCCCGTAGTGCTCGAAGCCGTCCGTGATGCCGAGATCTATTTCGGCTATGGCATCCCGGCAGCCCTACTCGAGGCGGCACCTGAGCTTCGGTGGGTGCATTCCGGTGCGGCCGGAGTCGGCAGTTCTCTGACGCCCACGATGCTGGCGAGTTCGGTCATCTTCACCAACTCCGCAGGTATTCACGCGCCTCCGATGGCCGAAACTGTCCTCGCTATGCTGCTTCACTTCGGCCGAGGTCTGGACCTGGCCGCGGCCGGTCAGCGTCGCGGTGAATGGTCGACGGACGCCTACTACGTAGCCGGGGCACCACTCACGGAGCTCTCTGCCTCTACGATCGGCATCATCGGGTTCGGTGGCATCGGTCGCGAAGTGGCTCGCAGGGTCGCCAGTCTCGGTGCCCGGGTGATCGCCGCGAAGCGCACACCTGTGTGTGAAGGCGAGGGCGACCTGACGCCTCTCGCAGGAAGTGGGACGCTAGGTTCCCGGATCGAGGTGATTTCAGGTAGATCCGGGTTCGATACCGTCTGTCGGGAGAGCGACGCCATCGTCGTGTGCGCTCCCGACACGTCGGAAACACGAGGGATGATCGACGCGAAGGCATTGGCGCAGATGAAGCGAGGCTGCGTTCTCATCAACGTGGCCCGAGGTGGACTCGTCGATGAGGACGCGTTGATCTTTTCACTTGAAGCGGGCCACATCCGAGGCGCAGGGCTCGACGTTTTTTCTCGGGAGCCTCTTCAGTCCGATTCGCCCTTCTGGGCGCGCCCAGATGTCGTGGTGACACCGCATGTATCGGCAGTGACGCGCGGTTTCTGGGCCCGGGAGTGCGACCTCATTCTAGAGAATCTGGAGCACTTTCAGATGGGACATCCCGTGCTCAAATGGGATAACGTTGTTGATAAGCGGGCTGGGTACTGACGGCCTCGACCGACACTCCTTCAGAGGAGTTCGGACCCCTTGCCCCCTCGGGCTTCGCCCGCCTTCACTTCGTTCCAGATTGCGTCGAGCGCTTCGAGTCCGGCCGTCTTCATGTCGAGGCCACGGGATCCCGCAATCTGTTCTAATCGTGAGAAGCGGGTCGCGAATTTCTGATTGGCCCGGGCCAGCGCGTTGGTTGGGTGTGTGCCCGCCATTCGGGCCAAGTTGACCGCGGCGAAGAGGAGGTCGCCCACCTCCTCCTCGACCGCGTTGGGGTCGCCACCCGCGATCGCTTCTGTCACTTCGTCCAGTTCCTCGGACACCTTGGACGCCGGCCCGTTGTGGTCTTCCCAGTCGAACCCAACCTTCGCGACGCGTTCCTGCATTTGGTGGGCCTTCGTAAGGGGATCAACCCCTCGCGCCAGGCCAGCGAGGGCTCCTTCCTCGACCTCCTCACCTTGCGCAGCTCTTTCGGCTCGTTCCTGCTCCTTTGACTCCGCCCAGGACCGCTTCGTTCCTCCGCCAAACAGCTCCGGGTGTCGCCCAATCATCTTCTGCTCCAGATGGGCGTATACCGAGCCTGCATTGAAGTTGCCGGCTTCTTCGGCGACAACGATCTGAAAGGCAAGGTTCAGGAGCAGATCTCCAAGTTCCCCCTCGAGTTCTCTCGCGTTTCCCCTATGAATGGCGTCCACCACCTCGTGGGTCTCTTCCAGAAGCCAGGGGACCAGAGACTCCGCTGTCTGCTCGGCATCCCACGGGCAACCGTCGCGTAAAAACCGTACGAGCCGGAGAGCCCGGTCGAGGGCCCCCGGTCCTGGGAAGTGGTGTCGGAATTCGTGGTGCATTGTTTTTGACTCGGTCGCGGAGCGGAACCCACTGGGAAGTGTAGCCGAGGGGTCGTCGTAAAGCCCTGTTTTTGGCATCTTTCAGGGTCTATGTCAACGAATCCCAAGGCCCGCGCGTGGGTACAGCTGCGAGCCGACGCGCTACGCGCCAACTACGACCGCATCGTTCAGTCGGTGGGGCCTGAGGTGGGCGTCCTCCCCATGGTTAAGGCGGACGCGTACGGACTCGGCGTATCTGGTGTCGTGAAGGTTCTGGAGCCGCTCGATCCTTGGGGATTCGGGGTCGCGACAATCTCGGAGGGAGTCGAGCTCCGCCATGCTGGCGTCCTTCGGCCCATAGTGGTGTGCAGTCCCGCTCCAGCAGATGATGTCGCGGTGGCGGTCGAGCACGACCTCCAGTTGTCGATCTCCAGCCTGCGCGCACTGGAGCATACGGCCGGTGTGGCCGCTGCAAGGGACAGGACTATCGGCTGGCACCTCGACGTCGATACTGGAATGGGGCGAAGTGGTTTCGACTTCCGGACTTCTTCTGAGTGGATGCCTGAGGTGTCTCGAGCACGGCCCAGCCTCCGCTGGGTGGGGTGCTACACACACCTGCACTCGGCCGACGAAGACGCGGGCTCGATCGACCGGCAGTGGAGTCGTCTTGAGGACGTGCTCGAACAGTCAGACCCATTGCCGGCACATTTTCTCGTGCATGCGCTGAACAGTGCAGGTTCAATCCGTCGGTTGTCACGCACAGGGAGCCTCGTCCGTCCTGGGATCTTCCTCTACGGTGGGACAGTTGGAGAAGGTCAGATACGCCCGGAACCGTTAGTTTCAGTTCACTCTAGGGTCGTCCATGTCAGAGATGCTCTGACCGGGACGGAACTCGGTTACGGCTCGACGTATGTGGCAAACGTGGACGAGCAATGGGCCACCCTGTCGATCGGATATGGGGACGGATTACCTAGGTCATTGTCGAATCGAGGTGCTGCGCTTGTAAATGGGCGAAGAGTCCCGATCATTGGACGGATCTCCATGGACGTCACGGTGGTAAACATCACGGGTATTCCAGGAGTCGCGGAGGGCACGGTCGCGACCCTCATCGGTGAGCAGGGCGGTGCGTCCATTTCAGTGGACGATGTGGCAAAAGCAGCAGGAACGATCAGTTACGAGGTGCTCACCGGCTTGACCGGCCGCCTCCCCCGGGTCTGGGCCGCGACGTGATGAGTGCTGTGCGCGGGCCTAACGAAAGGAAATCAAGGTACTTGAGGGTTTTTTTGAAACATCGCAGAGTAGGACTCACGGTGGCGGCCCTCGGGCTGTGGCCGATTTTTCTCGTGGGATGTGAGGAGCAGTTACCGGTCGCCATTGGTGATCAGGCACTGCCGGGCGAGCCGGTGACCGTCGAAATCACTGTCCCCTGGAGTGATTTCGCTTCAAATCTCGAAGTGTTCGGCGGGTACGGCTCGCCGGAGGATCTCGGTTCCGGTGTCTTGGCGAACCAGTACGAAGGCACGCTCGACGCCCGCACGCTCGTGCGGTTCCGCAGGTATCCGTCGGTCGTAGTCGCGGTGGACGCTACAGGCGCCAGCCGGCCCGACTCGACCTTGACGTATCCGAGCGGTCGTCTAGTGGCGTATTTCGACACCATCGCGAGCACGAACGCCGCACCAGTGACCCTTGCGCTTGGGGCGACTCAGGTCGAATGGGACGCGACGACCACCAGTTGGGACTACGCGATCGACACGATCAACGACCAGCGCGCCTGGCCGGAGCCCGGTGCCGGCCCTGTGACTGCGATCGGCACTGCCGTGTGGGACCCCGCGGCAGGGGATTCTGCAGTGTTCGAACTCGACTCGCTGCAGGTTGCCGCGTGGGCTGACACCACCGATCTGACCGCAGGTGCGCGACTCGATATCATCGAGCCGGGTTCCCGGCTGCGTATTCGCGGGATGGCTCTCCGGATCGATGCCCGTCCGAGTTCTGCGCCTGACACGTTGATCCAGGTGACCGCCCCGACACGTGAAATGACTTTCATCTACACACCCAATCCGACGCCGCCGCCGGATGGTGTGCGGATCGGTGGCGCTCCCTCGTGGCGGACGGTCATGGATGTCTCGATTCCGTCGGTCATCGACGGCTACGCTGAATTCTGCGCGGTGGTGTCGTGCCCCCACACGCTGACTCCTGTCGAAATCAGCTTCGCGGCGCTCGTGCTAACGAGCCGAATGACCGACGCGGCGTTCCAGCCATCCGATTCGATTCGTCTCGATGTGAGGCCGGTGACCGATCGGTCGGCGATGCCGAAATCGCCGCTCGGAAATTCCTTGATCGAGGAGCGATTTGGCCGCCCGGTGCCGCCGGCCGCATTCGGCTCGTCACCAGGCGTAAGCATCGAGATTCCGTTCACGACGTTTTCGCGTGATCTGCTACGCGGCGAGGACTCGAAGGGAAACCCAGCTACGGGCACGCTTGCCCTTCTGTCTGTCTTGGAGCCGTTCTCGATCTCCTTCGCTTCGTTCGACGGCCCAGGCTCGGCGAGTGAGCCGTATCTGAGGCTTGTGCTGACGATCGGCCCGCCCGTGGAACTCCCATGATGAAGCGCCTGCTACTGACACTGGCCGGACTGGCCGTGATGGGGACACCGGCCGCCGGACAGTCCCTCTTCAATGCCGCGGGCCTCGGCCTACCCATCGAGGCGCTCGACGGCCGAGCCCGTGCTCTCGGAAATCTCGGCATTGGACTCCGAGGTGGATCATTCCTCCCTACCGACCCCGCGGCCCTCGGCTACCTCACGTTTTCGACCGGTGTCATGGCTGCTCAGCCCTCGTGGGTCGATTATGCCTCCGAAGATGGAGTGACCGGGAAAGTGCAGGGCAATCGCTTTCCACTGCTCGGCATCGCATATCCGTTCTTCCAAGGGATGATGTCCGTTCAGATAGGGTCGTTCCTCGATCAGCACTATCAGAGGACCGCGGAAGGTGAGGTTCCCTTCGGTGGTGAATCCGTCGCCACGAAAGACCATTTCGTTCAGGATGGATCTATCTCCAACCTGAATCTCGGCTTCTCTCGGAAGCTGGGTGATGACTATTCGGTCGGACTGACTGTTGGCCGATATGCCGGCTCGGTTGTTCGTACGCTGACACGTACCTACGGGGGCGATGAAACCACCGACGTCGACGACTACATTGAGCAGGGTGAGTGGGGGTATAAGGGCCACTCGTTCACGCTTGGGGCGGGAATGAACGTAACTGAGGGCGTACGCGTGTCAGCGAGCGTGCAGGTGCCCACGAATTTGCACGCTGAGGCCACGGACGAGACGCGAGGTGCGGACCAGACCTACAAGCTGCCCATTCAGTATCGGGCGGGCGCGAGTGCGCTGGTGGGCACAGGGTTAACGGTCACAGGGTCCCTTAAGGTTGCGGATTGGTCGGGTGCCCAAGAGTCCCTCAGCAGTGTCGGTCAGGCCAGGGACTCGAACGGATTTGGTATAGGCACCGAACTTTCCCGAGCCCGGCTGTGGGGGAAGGCGATGCCGCTCCGCTTCGGATACAGGCAGACCGGCCTCCCGTTCTCGCCCAACGACACCCGGGCGACGGAAAAGACCTTTGCTGCTGGCTTCGGACTGGCTCTTAGCACGTCGGGAGACATCGTACTCGCCGCCGCGGACTTAGCGGTGGAGCGTGGTCGGCGGTCAGGTGACGGACTGACGGAGAATTTCTGGCGAGTGACCATATCGCTTCTGGTCTCTGGACTCTGATCGGAGACTGCTCGAAAGGGCGTTTCCTGGAGGTGCCTCGTGCGCGTCTACTATCACACGTTCGGCTGCAAGGCCAATCAGTACGACACCGAACGGATGCGTCAGGAGATCGAGGCCCGTGGTGCCTTGACCGTCAGAGATCGGGCGGAAGCCGATGTCGTGGTGGTCAACACGTGCACGGTCACGAACCAGGCAGACGCTGAGGCCAGGCGGTTCATCCGGCGACTACAGCGTGAGCGACCAGGCCAGAGCGTCATCGTGGCGGGTTGTTCTGCCGCTCTGCGCGAGCCGGAGTACAGGGAGATGCCGGGTGTCGTAGATGTCGTGCCGGGGCATGATCCCATGCTCGTTGCCACCACGCTCACCCGAGCGGCCCCGGAGTCCAGCGGGCTCATTCAAATCGAGGTCCGCACATCTCTCGACCGTATGCATGCCGAACCCATTGGTGGGGAACTTCTTCGCACCCGGGCTGGCGCCGCCCGAGGATGGCTCAAGGTTCAGGACGGGTGCGACCGGAAGTGTTCATTTTGCGCCACGAGGCTGGCCCGCGGCACGTCTCGTTCAAGACCCACAGTCGACGTCGTCGCGGAGGCTCGTCTGTTGGCTCAGTCGCATGCCGAGCTCGTCATCACCGGGATCCACATCGGCCATTATGGACTGGATTTCCCCGAGGGCTCATCGCTGTCAACGCTTTGTGCAGAGCTACTCGATTCGGTCCCCGACGTGCGCTTTCGGCTTGGCAGTGTGGAGGCTACTGAGATCGACGATTTGCTGCTCGATCTGCTCGCGACCTCAGGTGGCCGGCTGACTCCACACCTCCACATGCCACTGCAGAGCGGAGCAGACCCAGTCCTCCGCCTCATGCGGAGATGGCATAGTCGAGCGCAGTATCGCGAGCGAGCTCTTCAGATCGCCGAGCGTGTCGCACCCCTCGGGCTCGGTGCTGATGTGATCACAGGGTTTCCCGGCGAGACGGATGAGGATCACGCGTCGACGCGGGCACTGATCGAAGAGCTGCCGTTCACCTATCTCCATGTCTTTCCTTACTCGCCGCGTCGAGATACACACGCGACCTCCCTCCCGAACCCGGTTCCCCAGCGGATTTCTGGAGATCGTGCTCGTGAACTCCGGGAAATCGCCCTTGAGAAGGGAATACAGTACCGACGCGGGCGAGTAGGGTCGAAGGCGACCGTGGTCGTAGAGGGTGACGGAGGTACTGGGTTAACCGAGGACTACCTGCGAATTGGGGTGGGAGAGCCGGGCGACGCCGCTCCTCAGGAACGAGCTGTGGTGAAGGGAACCCTGCTTGCAGAGGGTGCTCATCTGTATATTGATCTGCCCCGCCATCCATCCCGTATTTCGTCATGACCCACGAATCCAGAGTCCGCCGGGCGTACGTCGAAACGTACGGCTGCCAGATGAACATCAGCGATGGTGAGCTGATGGAGGGTATCCTTGAGACTGGAGGGTACGAGATCGTGCGTGCGCCAGAAGACGCGGACGTAGTGCTGGTGAACACGTGCGCGATCCGGGAGCACGCCGAGAGGCGTGTGCTGGGCCGGGTGTCGCAGTTGAACGGCCTGAAGCGCGACCGCCCCGACATGCTTATCGGTGTTACCGGTTGCATGGCGCAGCGCCTAGGCGAAACACTTCTCGAACAGGCCCCTTACGTCGATCTGGTCATGGGGCCTGACGGATATCGTGGCCTACCCGAGACTCTTGGACGTCTGGAGCGGGGTGAGGGCGAACCAGTCCCGCCCCCGCCCACGGCATCCGCACGTCAGGCGTCAAAGAAGCGCGGGCCGCAGCTCGCAGTGCTTCAGTTGGACATGGACGAGAACTACCAGGGACTTGAGCAGCGCAGAACCGACGGCCCTACCGCCTGGGTTCCGATTCAGCGGGGGTGTGACCACCGCTGCACCTATTGCATCGTGCCCTATGTGCGCGGTGGCGAGAAGAACCGTAGCGCGCTAGAAATTCTGGCTGAAGTTCGAGGGCTCGCCGATCAGGGTGTGTCCGAGGTCACGCTCCTCGGTCAGACCGTCAATTCGTACGTCTGGGACGACGTGAATTTTCCGCAGCTTCTCCGAGACGTCGCACGAGTCGACGGCATCCGGCGTGTCCGGTATACCTCGCCGCACCCGAACGATGTCTCACCGGAGTTGGTCGAGGTCATGGCCATGGAGCCGGCCGTGTGCGAGCACCTGCACTTGCCCGCTCAGGCAGGTAACAACCGAACGCTGAGGCGCATGCTTCGCCGCTACACGGTGGAGAGTCTGCTCGAGAAGGTTGATCTGATCCGCACCGCGATGCCGGGCATCGCATTGTCGACGGATATCATCGTCGCCTTCCCCGGTGAGACCGAGGAAGAGTTTCGAGACACTCTCGACCTGATGCGGACGGTGCGCTTCGATGAGGCGTATACGTACAAATACTCCTTGCGTGAGGGCACTCCGGCGACCCGTCTGCCTGCCGAGGATTTCGTCGGCCCCGACGAGGCTCAGGTGCGGCTTCAGGAATTGATCGAGGTCAGTCGGGCGATTCAGGCAGAAATCAACGTGAGCGAAGTGGGTCGCGTCGAAGAGGTGTTGATCGAGGGTAGTGGGCGGGACGAAGGCCAGATCCGTGGCCGGACAGGACGGAACAAGATCGTCGTGTTCGACGGAGACCCCGACCGGATCGGGACCTACACGCAGACGCTCCTCGAACGCACCTCCGGGGCCACGTTCGCCGGCTCGGAGGTCACCTCCTCCGCGGTGGAGCCGGTGCTCGCGTGAGTCGATTCGTCGGTGGCGTCGGAGTGGTGATCCTTCTGAGTTTGTCGCTCGGCTTCGCGGCACTGAATTCCGGACAGAGGGTGACCCTGCGCTTGGGGGGATTCACACTCTATGGCGTGCCGCTGACGGTGGTGGCGTTCGGATGTGTGATCACAGGCATGGTCGTGATGCTTGTCGCTGGGATCCGGTCGGACATGAAGGTCCGACGAATTTTGAGAGCCCGACTTGCCGAAGAAGATCGCGAGGAACGGGATCTCTTGGCTGATCAGAGTCAGCGAGACCTCTTCAACGCCGAAGCAAAAGAAGAGACGCTGTAGTACCAGGCGATTCGCCGCCGAGGTCTATCGCATCGATCGGCAGGGCGATGTTCACGTGATCGTGAGGCGCTCCGGGCGCATCACGGTGCGTTCGTCCCGTCCTTCGCTAGATTGACTGCGAAGAGTCGATACACCGGCTCTTATTACACGCCTCGCCCCGGTCCCCGACCGCCAGCCATGCCTGCTGACAGCCACGTCGTCACGATTTCCCGGTTCTTGGTTGATGCCGAGCGTCGGCACCCTCAGGCGACCGGAGCCTTCACCCGTCTGCTTCACGACATCGCCCTCGCTGCTAAAGTGATTGGGCGTGAGGTGAATAAGGCGGGGCTGGTTGACATCCTCGGTTCGGCCGGCGACGAGAACGTCCATGGTGAGCTCGTTCAGAAGCTCGACGTGTTCGCGAACAACGTCATGTACCGGGCCCTCGATCATACGGGCCTCGTTGCCTGTATGGCCTCTGAGGAAAACGAGACCTTCATTCCGATTCCGGACAAATTCCCCTCCGGGGAGTACGTCGTTATCTACGATCCACTCGACGGATCGTCGAACATCGATGTGAATGTCTCGATTGGAACGATCTTCAGCATCCACCGGAAGATCTCGACGGGTGAGCGAGGCACGCTCGAAGATTGCCTCCAGCCGGGCAGGAGCCAGGTCGCCGCAGGATATATCCTCTACGGCTCGTCCACGATGCTCGTATACACCACGGGGGCTGGCGTGCATGGCTTCACGCTCGACCCATCGATCGGCGAGTTCATTCTCAGCCATCCCGACATGAGGATGCCGGAGCCGCCTAAGAAGGTGTACTCGGTCAACGAGGCGTACTTCGCACGCTGGACGCGCGGTCAGCAGAAGCTCATGGTCCACCTGAAGACGACGGGAGGCTTCGGTTCTCGGTACATCGGGTCGCTCGTCGCGGACTTCCATCGCACGCTGCTTCAGGGCGGCCTGTTTATGTACCCGGGAGAGTTGGAAAACCCGGTCGGGAAGCTGCGGCTCCAGTACGAGGCGTCGCCTATGGCGATGATCGCGGAGCAGGCGGGTGGACGGGCCAGCACCGGGACGATGGACATCATGGATGTTCAGCCGGACTCACTGCATCAGCGCATACCGCTGTACCTGGGCTCCAAGTCGTTAGTCGATCTCGCCGACGAGATGCTCGCGGCCGAGTCCTAGAGGGCCGCGGCCGCCCGGTCAAAGTCTTCCAGCAGTGTCATCCGTTCACGCGGAGTCACGAACGCGTGCTCGAACGCGGTTCGGGCAAGCCCGATGATTGCGGTTCGATCTAGTCCGAACGCTGAGGCCGCCGACGCATACTCATCCGAAAGATCAACGCCCGACATCAGTCGGTTGTCAGTCCCGAGTACGACGGGAATCCCGTCCTGGACATACGATCGGACGGGATGTGCCGCTATGGAATCCGCAACGCGCGTTTGAACATTCGAAGTCAGACACACTTCGAGCGGAATGCCCTTCTTTCGTAGCTCGCCCTGCAGCGCCGGGTCTTCGTAAAGACGTGTGCCGTGGCCGATCCTGGACGCGTGTCCCAGCTCAAGGGCTTGCCGAATTGACGCCGCTCCGAATCCCTCGCCGGCGTGTATCGTGATCGGCAGCCCCATGGCGTGGGCATAGTCGAACGCCTCCTTGTGATCGGCCACCGGGTTTCCCGCCTCCGCTCCAGCGATATCGAAGCCGCACACCCCACGGTTCCTGAAGGCCACGGCCAGTTCCGCCACTTCGAGCGTATGCTCAGCGGTATGTGAACGAAGCGCGCATACGATGAGCTGACTTCTCACTCGAGTGGACGCTCCTGCGGCCCGCTCGGCACGCCTCATTCCTCGAAGGGCGGCGTCGAGGACCTCCTCGGGGGCCAGTCCCATCTCGGTGTTGAGCAGCGGGCAGAACCGGACCTCGACGTAGCGGACCTGCTCACTCGCATGGTCGATCACGCATTCGTACGCGATGCGCTCGATAGCGTCGGCGTCCTGCATGATCGAGAGTGTTACGGCAAAGCGCTCTAGGTATTCCTCGAGACTGGCGGCGTCTGAAACCAGCATGTAGTCGGCCAGCGTTTCTGCAGTCCCCGCGGGCATCCCAACGTCTCGTTCCCGCGCGAGCTCCAGCATCGTCGCGGGTCGTATCGACCCGTCGAGATGCATGTGGAGTTCTGCCTTCGGAAGGCTCCGACAGAACTCGACTGTCGCCGTCACGCTAGCATGGCCCCGGTGGGGTGATCCGACCCTAATCACCCCACGGCTAGAGACCTAAGGTCGGTCCTTCTGCCGACGCTAGTCCCATTTCGACATCAACTAGGGGAGCAGGATAGTCTCCGGAGAAGCACGCCGTACAGTAGGGGCCGGCTTCCTCGACCGCGTCCACCATCCCTTCGAGTGAGAGGTAGCCCAGGGAGTCCACTGCGAGTTGTCCAGCGATTTCTGGGACCCCGAGACGCGAGGCGATCAGTTCCGCCTTCGTTGGCATGTCGATGCCGTAGAAGCAGGGATGTCGCACCGGGGGGCTCCCGATTCGGAAATGCACTTCGGCAGCGCCCACTCCTCGCAGCATGCGGACGAGACTTCGAACCGTAGTCCCACGCACGAGCGAATCGTCGACAACGACCACGCGTTTGCCGGCAAGTACTTCACGGACGGGGTTGTACTTCATTCGTGCACCAAAATCTCGGTCTTTCTGGTCCGGCTTGATAAAGGTGCGGCCGACGTAATGATTTCTGAGTAGGCCCAGTTCGAACGGAATACCACTTTCTTCGGCGTATCCGAGCGCCGCGGAGTTTGCGCTGTCAGGAACCGAAATGATTGCATCGGCCTCGACCGGGTGCTCTTTGGCGAGTTGCCGTCCAAAGGCACGGCGGGCTCGGTCCACGCTGACGCCCCACAAACGAGAGTCCGGGCGCGCGAAGTACACGAGCTCGAAGATGCATGGTGAAGGGCGTGGGGCTTCTGCGAGAGATGCGACCTTCTCGACGTCTCCACCCCGCACACGAATCACCTCGCCGGGCTCGAGATCTCGCACATACTCGGCGCCGAGTATGTCCAGCGCGCAGGTCTCTGAGACGACGACGTGTCCGCCATCCTTCTTCCCGAGAATGAGGGGACGGAAGCCCCTCGGGTCGCGGGCCGCATAGATGGTGTCATCAACCGCGACGGCCACTGAGAAGGCGCCTTCAAGGTGCCCAAGAGCGTCGACGATTTGGCTATCAACCGTGTCCTTGCGGGACTTCGCGATCAGATGGACCAGCGTCTCCGAATCAGAAGACGATCGGAAGATCGCTCCTTCATTGACGAGTCGAGTCCGCAGCGCGATCTGATTAGTCAGGTTGCCGTTGTGCGCCAAGGCCAGATCACCGCGCGCGTATCGCGCAGTGATTGGCTGGATGTTGGCGACGTTGCTTCCCCCTGCCGTCGAGTAGCGCACATGTCCCACGGCTGTCCGGCCGTTGAGCCTGGCCAGCGCTTCGGGTCGAAAGATCTCCGAGACAAGTCCTCCACCCTTGTGAATGTGGGATGTCTCGCCATCGAATGAGACGATGCCGCCAGCCTCCTGACCGCGATGCTGTAGCGCATACATCGCGAGGAAGGCTTGCTCGGCCGCACCATCGATTCCGCTGATGGCGACCACGCCGCATTCGTCATGCGGCCGGTCGTCGAGTTCGTAGGTCTCGAAAGGGTCGTTCGATGTCACGACAGGCAACTCGCGCTCAGGCATGTGCCTTAGGCTCCAGAATCCGACGAGGTGTTCATGATGTTGGGAATAGCGTCGAAATAAGCACGGGCAATGTCCGTCATTGAGCACGAGACAACACCGTCCCTGACGTGGAGCGAGAATCCACTCTCCGCCTCGCAGACGGTGCCCAGACGTTTGGCTGGGACCGCGTGTATTCCGGCGATCCGGAGCACTTCGTCGGTCTTGGCCGGGTCGCACGAGACGATGATCCGGCCATGTGACTCACCGAAGAGGCTGACCACCGGGCGAAGATCCTCGTCGAGTGACGCCTCGAGGCCGAACGGCTCCCCACCGTTACCCAGCGCACACTCTGCGAGCGCGCTTGCGAGTCCGCCCTCGGAACAGTCATGTGCAGAATTGAGCACTTCTTGATCGATCATTTTGAGTACCGCGCGCTGGAGCATGCGTTCGCCGTCGAGATCTACGGACGGTGGCACTCCTGCCACGAGGTCTGCGGTCACGTAGAGGTACTCTGAGCCACCGATCTCGCCAGTATTCACACCAAGCAGGACGATGTCGTCACCGGCTGTCTGGAAGGGCTGACGCATGATCTTCGAGACGTCGTCGATGACACCTACCATTCCGATAACGGGTGTGGGATAAATCGCCTGACCGTCGGTCTCGTTGAAGAGCGAGACGTTTCCGCCGGTCACGGGTGTCTCAAAAGCGCTGCACGCCTCACTCATGCCCTGAACCGCCTCGCGGAGCTGATAGTAAATGTGCGCCTTGAGCGGGTTTCCAAAATTCAGATTGTTTGTGATCGCCGTCGGCGTGGCCCCGACGCACACCAGATTCCGTGCGGCCTCGGCAACCGCCGCCATCGCGCCGGTCCTTGGCTCGAGATAGACGAAGCGACCGTTGCAGTCAGTCGTGGCGGCCACCGCGCGGTTCGTACCTCTTATGCGGATGACCCCGGAGTCTCCACCTGGTCGAACGGCAGTCGCGGTCCGCACAGTCGTGTCGTACTGATGGTAGATCCACTGCTTCGACGCGACGTTCGGTGACCCGATCAGCAGCAGGAATCTCTTGCTCAGGTCTCCTCCCGGGATCAGGTGCTCGCTGAGGTCCATCTCACGAAGGGCTTTGATCTCCGCCGACTCGACTCCCTCTCGCTCGTACGTTGGGCATCCGTCGGTGAGGGGCAGAGCAGGGATATCCGCAACGACCTTACCGTTTTCCATGACCCGGAACATGCCGTCGTCCGTGACTCGCCCGATGACCGCGGCCTCAAGTTCCCACTTCTCGAGAATTCGATGCACTTCGGCCTCCTGGCCAACGTGCGCGACCACGAGCATCCGCTCTTGGGACTCCGAAAGAAGAATCTCGTACGGCGTCATTCCCACTTCGCGGATCGGAACGTCCGTCATCTCCATCTCGATGCCACTTCCGCCTCGTCCGGCCATTTCCGAAGCCGACGACGTGATGCCGGCGGCTCCCATGTCCTGGATCCCGGAGATGGCCCCGCTCGCGATCAGCTCGAGCGAGGCTTCGAGAAGTAGCTTTTCGGTGAACGGATCTCCGACCTGAACCTGGGGACGACTCGATTCATCCGAGTCCTCGCTGAGTTCCTCGCTCGCGAATGTGGCGCCGTGGATTCCGTCACGCCCTGTACGAGCACCGACGGCCATGATCGGGCTTCCTGTCCCGGAAGCCGAGGCTGTAATCAGCTCGTCGTGCTTCATCAGGCCTAGGCACATCGCGTTGACGATCGGGTTGCCCTCGTACCCTCGGTCGAAGGCGACTTCTCCGCCGATGTTCGGCACACCGATGCAGTTGCCATAGTCTCCGACACCGCTCACGACCCCACTGAAGAGGTAGCGGACGCGTCCACTGTCCAGATCTCCGAATCGGAGCGAATCCAACACTGCGACGGGGCGCGCTCCCATCGTGAAGATGTCCCTGAGGATCCCGCCGACGCCGGTGGCCGCGCCCTGATAGGGCTCGACTGCAGACGGGTGATTGTGCGACTCGATCTTGAAGGCTAGAGCGTACCCGTCGCCAACGTCGATGACACCCGCGTTCTCACCGGGCCCCTGGATGACCCATGGAGCCTTGGTCGGAAGGGTACTCAGAAGTCGCTTGGAGTTCTTGTAGCCGCAGTGTTCGGACCACATCGCACTGAACACGCCTAGCTCGGTGAAAGTCGGGGTGCGGCCCATGATCGCTAGGACCTTCTCGTATTCACTCTCGGAGAGGCCGTGGTCGGCGACGACCTCAGCAGTGATCTCTGGGTCGCCGTCGCGGGGAGGGACCGATGTGGCCGGGGCATTGCCGTCGGCTTGGCTCACGGTAGTACGCTCGATTGTAGAGTGTTCATGATGTGTGTGTCGATCGATTCACGTGGCTGCCGGGAGACCGGACATCATCGAGGTAAAGAGTCCAATCCCGTCGGTGGAGCCGAGAAGCTCTTCCATGGCGCGCTCGGGGTGGGGCATCATTCCCAGGACGTTGCCGCCCTCGTTCGTAATGCCCGCGATGTTGTGCCACGAGCCGTTCGGATTCGCGTCATCCGACGGCTCTCCCCGTGCGTCGACGTAGCGGAAGATGATCCGACCCTGAGCCTCCAGGACCTGGAGCGTGGTCCTATCCGCTTCGTAGTTCCCCTCGCCGTGCGCGATGGGGATGCGGAGCGTCTGACCAGATGTGTAGTCACTCGTGAACAGCGTGTCGGGGCGCTCAACGCGAAGTATGACATCGTGGCTGGCAAAACGAAGGATATCGTTTCGTACCAGCGCGCCAGGCAGGAGACCGGCTTCGCACAGGATCTGGAAGCCATTGCAGATGCCGAGGACGGGGCCTCCGGCGTTCGCGAAAGGAACCACGTCCTCCATGATCGGGCTCATGCGGGCGATTGCACCTGCGCGCAGGTAATCTCCGTACGAAAATCCACCAGGCAGCAGGACTGCATCGTACTCGGATAGGCCGCGCTCCCGGTGCCAGACAAACGTAGGATCTCCGCCGACCTGCTGCACCGCTTTGTAAAGATCGTAATCGCAGTTTGAGCCCGGAAAGGTGACGACCGCGACCTTCATGCCCCTGAGCCTTCCAGTTTGCCAACCATCGCCACCTCGTAGTCCTCGGTGACCGGGTTCGCCAGAAGCTTTCGGCACATCGCCTCGGCGGCCTCCATGGCGGCAGCTTCGGAGTCGGAATCGATGTCGATGTAAATGGCCTTCCCGACACGGACGTCCTGGACGCCATCCCATCCCAGCGAATTTAGAGAGTGATGAATGGCCTTGCCCTGTGGGTCGAGAAGTCCGGGGCGGGGTTTGATGCGGACTTCGAGACGGTACTGGCTCAAGCTGGTTCCTCCAGACCCTGGTCGGGGTCGGTGTCTATGTGATCTTGATTGATTCGCAGGTGAATGTCGTTCGCGTTGCGGGGGCCAAGGTCCCCGTAGTCCATGTCACGCACTTCTGCACTGGCCTCGGCCTCGTCCACGGCGAGAAGTGGATCGCCTTTCGGTGGGCGGTCCAGGAATCCGAGGAGGACGGACTTCACGAGTCCCCACATGACGTAGAGCAGAAGAGACGTGAAGAAGTAGTACTGTGGCACAGCCACGGCGAGAAAGACGCCACCGAATACGACGACCGTGTTGCTGATACCCCGTGGGGAGCGCAGCCCGATCTTGGGCATTTTTGCGTATGGGACGTGGCTTACCAGCAGGACCCCGAGCAAGACCATCCCGATTCCGGCGATCTGCTGCCAAGGGAAGTCTGAGACGTAGCTGGCGTACCAGCCGGTCTGGCTGAAGGGGTAGTACGAAGCCAGGAGTATCCCGGAAGCCGGGGAAGGGAGCCCGTGGAAGTACCGTTTCGCTTCGCTGTCCTGCTCGATGTTGAAGCGGGCGAGACGAACGACGACCGCAGCCACATAGGCGAAAGAGAGCATCCAGCTCCACTGTGTGTCCGCGAAGAAGAGCGCGAACATGATGTAGCCGGGGGCCACACCGAAGGAGATCGCGTCGACCAGTGAATCCAGCTCGGCGCCGAAATCCGATCCGGTCTTCGTGAAACGGGCGACCCTGCCATCCAGAACATCCAGGACCCCCGCGAAGACGATGCACCAACCTGCCCACATGAAGTCGCCGCGGGATGCCGATACGATCGCGTAGATCCCGAAGAACAAGTTGCCGAGCGTAAACGCCGAGGGCAGGATGATCACTCCTCGCTGGAGCGTCTCTTTGCGCGGAACGCGAGGAGTGCGACGACTTCGGCCCGGGGGGGCATCATTGGAGGGTTGTTTTTGACGAGCCATCAGTCCGAGGCCGCCTTCTGTCGGGCGATCGCGCTGGCGCCCACGGTGACGCGGTCCCCGACGGAGCACAGGATCTCCCAGTGCATCGGCAGAAAGAGGTCGACTCTGGAACCGAAGCGGATGAGGCCGAACCGTCGCCCACGCTGGACCTGGTCGCCCTCTGCCGGATCGGTAATGATGCGACGAGCCACCAGCCCCGCAATCTGCCGTACGAGCAGCTTCCCGTAATCCGTCACGATACCCAATGACGCCATCTCGTTGTCCTCGGACGCTTTGTCCGCCCACGCCACCGCATAGGCGCCCGGGCGGTACACCTTCTGCTCGACTGTTCCCGTCACTGGAGAACGCTGAACGTGGACGTCGAAGACGCTCAGGAAGATCGAAATTTTCTTCGCGGGACCATCAATGAAGGTGGTCTCTTCCACGTCTTCGATCCGGATGATTTTGCCTTGACCCGGGGAGACCACCAGTGTTCCGTCGTCCGGGAGTGCCGGCTCAGGATCCCGGAAGAACCAGAGTACGAAAATCGCCAGGGCCGACGCCGTCCAGGCCAATGTGGTCAAGGCCATGACCGGGAGGCCATCAGCCCCGGCCACGCCCATTATCAGGGTTGTCCAGCAGGTGCCCGCGAGAAGCCCCCCCGCAATTGCGAATGGGTATCCCTCCCGGGCAATCTTCACCGATCGTTCCCGAACAGGGGCGGTACGTAGTCACTCAAGGCGGTGCCCGTCAGTCGCTCGAAGACGTCGGTGTACCGATCGGAAGCGGTTTTGACGACTTCGGCCGGCAGATCTGGCGGCGGTGGATTCTTGTCCCAGTCCAGAGTCTCGAGCCAGTCGCGGATCGGCTGTTTGTCCAGCGAGGGCTGTCCTCGGCCGATGCCGTAGCTCTCCTTTGGCCAGAAACGCGAGGAATCTGGCGTAAGCACTTCGTCGATTAGGAGGAGTTCACCGTTCTTGTGACCGAACTCGAACTTCGTGTCGGCGAGAATGATGTCGCTCTGTTCGGCTACATCCCTGCCATAGCCGTAGATCTCGATCGACAGATCGCGGAGTCGGTTGGACAGCTCCTCTCCGAGAATTTCCTTCGTCTGACTGAAGGTGATGTTCTCATCGTGCTCACCGACCTGAGCCTTCGTCGCGGGCGAGAAGATGGCCGGGTCGAGGCGTTGACTTTCCTGGAGGCCTTCAGGTAGAGCTTCCGACGCCAGGGTTCCGCTCTCCCCGTATTCCTTCCAGGCTGAACCCGAGATGTATCCGCGGACCACGCACTCGACCAGAACCGGATCCGTACGGTGCACGAGCATCGCCCGTCGAGCCCATGCGTCACGTGACTCCGCGAGGTGTGGATACCGGGCGATGATCCGGTCGGGGTCGACCGCGATAAGGTGATGGGCGAGTCGGTCGTCCAACTGCTCCAGCCACCATGCGGTGATCAGATTCAGTACCTCGCCCTTGTGAGGGACCGGCTGAGGTAGGACAACATCGAAGGCGCTTACTCGGTCGCTCGTGACCATGAGTAGCGTTTCGGCATCGACCTCATAGACGTCGCGGACCTTCCCGCGGTGCAGGAGCGTAAGGCCGAGTTCCGAGCTGTGGACGGTTTTTTGATCAGACATGCAGGTCGGGGCTGTCCAGGTTCAGGATCTGACTTTTCTGTCGTTGGAGAACGGGCCCTACGTCCCGTTCGAGAAACCGGGTGACCTGCTCGGGCGCGCGACCGACGAAACGCAGCGGGTCGACCATGCCTGCGAGGTCATCCGCGCTGAGTCCGAAGGCGTCGTCTCCGGCAATTCTGTCGAGCAGGTCGGCACTTGCACCCTCTTCCTTCATGCGTCGAGCGGCGGCCATCGAGTGCTGTCGAAGGAGTTCATGCAGCTCCTGACGATCGCCTCCACGTGACGTCGCGTGCATCAAGATCGTCTCTGTCGCCATGAAGGGAAGATGCTCGGCGAGATTCCTTTTCACGACCTGTGGATTCACGATCAATCCACTCGATACGTTTTCGAGGAGGACGAGACATCCGTCGAGCGCTAGGAAGGCATCGGGCACAGAAATGCGTCGATTTGCCGAGTCGTCGAGCGTTCGCTCCAACCACTGTGTCGCAGCAGTGAATGCCGGGTCCTGCGAGAGGACGATGACGTGACGGGCGAGCGCGCACATGCGCTCCGCGCGCATGGGATTCCGCTTGTACGGCATCGCGGATGACCCGATCTGCTCGGCCTCAAAGGGTTCCTCGACCTCACGGAGGTGGGCCAGCAGCCGGAGATCGTGAGCGATCTTCGACACGGAGGCCGCGACTCCTGCAAGCGACGCTTGCACCGCGTAGTCGACCTTTCGCGCGTATGTCTGCCCGCTCACAGGATACGTCGATTCAAATCCCATCCGCCGACCGACTGCAGAGTCCAGTTCATCGACCTTGTCGCCAGCCCCTTCGAACAGCTCCAGGAATGACGCCTGTGTTCCGGTGGTCCCTTTCACACCACGGAACCGTAGAGTTGCGATTCGGTGGTCCAGTTCCTCCAGATCGAGGAGTAGGTCTTGAATCCAGAGCGTCGCTCGTTTTCCCACGGTCGTGGGCTGAGCCGGCTGGAAGTGGGTGTATCCGAGAGTCGGGAGCGAGGCATGCTCCTCAGCGAAGGCTGAAAGCGCCTCGACGCAACGAACCACTCGGGTCCGGATCAGCTCGAGGGCGTCCCGATGAAGGATGAGATCAGTGTTGTCGCCGATGAATGCGCTGGTCGCGCCGAGGTGGATGATCCCCTTAGCTGCCGGCGCATCATCTCCGAACAGATGGACGTGTGCCATGACGTCGTGGCGGAATCGACGCTCGTACTCGGCTGCCTTTTTGAGGTCGAGTTCGTTGACTGCCGCACGCATTTCGTCGAGTGCTTCAGCCGAGATGGGGATGCCGAGTTCGGCTTCTGATTCGGCTAGAGCGATCCAGAGTCGCCGCCAAGTTCCAAAGCGGCGACTGGGTGAGAAGACGCTCTGCATTTCGCGAGACGCATAGCGATCGCAGAGGGGATGCACGTATCGGTCGAGCGTGTTATCCACTCAGCCTCTCCAGTAGAGGTTGGTTGTGCCGTAGCTACCGTCCCGCTCGATATAGAGGACGATTCGTCCCTCACCTCGTAGCGAGTCGAAAAATTGTGCTGCATCGTCCGCATTCCGGATCCGGGTGCGATTCATCTGCATGATGACATCGCCCCGCCGTAGACCGAGGCGGCTCGTAATTTCGGTTGAAATATTGTCGATCAGCGCGCCATCGCCGCTCACGAGCCCTCGTTCGAGCTGGATCTGAGGCGTGACACTGATCAACTGGACGTCGCGGAAGAGCGTGACTCTCTCTGCGGTCACCGACGGATAGGCGACCGCCGAGAGCAACACTTCCCGAGCCCTTCCTTCTACTCGCAGGTTCAGCGCGTCCCCGGCTCGGAGGTCTAGTAGAACGCCTTCCCAGTCGAGCGGTCCGGCAAGCGCGTGCCCGTTCGCTTCGAGTAACATGTCGTTCTCCGTGAGGCCTGCCGCCGCTGCGGGTGATCCTGCAGCGATACGCGCGACGCGAACACCTCGCCGTCGACCCCAGGCATCAGCCTCAGCCGCCGCGATATCCAGTCCGACGAAAGCGCGTAGGACTTCACCGTGGCGAAGGAGGTCCTCGGCGATCTGAAGGGCACGGTCGATGGGAATCGCAAAGCCCAGCCCTTCACTACCACCGCTGCGCGAAATGATCGAAGCGTTGATCCCGATCACCTCACCGGCCGCGTTCACCAGGGCGCCCCCGGAGTTTCCGGGATTGATCGCGGCATCGGTCTGGATCATTCCGAAGTAAAAGCCTTCTTCGTCGGAGGATGGCGTGATGTTGCGATTGACTGCTGAAATCACTCCCGCCGTGACCGTTGGCTCACTGTCACCCACGTAGTTCCCGAGAGGATTCCCGATCGCGATGGCCCATTCGCCGATCATGAGTCCTTCCACAGTCCCGATCGGAGCCACAGGCAGATCTTCGACCCGAATGCGTAGCACGGCGATATCTGCGACCGGGTCCGTGCCGATCAACTCTGCGTCTGCGTCTCTTCCTCCGGGGAGGGTGACCTGAATCTGGGAAGCGCCTGTGATGACATGGTGATTTGTGATCACTATGCCGTTCTCACTTACGATCACGCCCGAGCCAAATCCAGCGCTGCGCTGCTGAGCTCCTGGCGGCAAATATCTTCGATCCCATGACGAGCGAGGACGCACGTTCTGAGTCCGAAGAACGTTCACGCTCACCACCGCCGGAGCCACCCGTGCCGTGGCTCGCACGATCGCGGTCAGGCGGCTGTCATCGAGGTCCTGTAATGGCGCACGGAACTCTTGAGCATCGGTCGAATCAGGCGCGCACCCAGTAGCGAGCGCCCCGAGGAGCACCAGTGTGGCGGCGTGTATGGCCGAAGGGTGACTCACACGATCAAATCGCTGTGCCGGCGGCATCCCAATCCTTGAGGAAGCCCTCGAGGCCCTTGTCTGTGAGTGGGTGCTTGCTGAGCTGCCAGAGTACCTTGGAAGGGATCGTGCAGCAGTCCGCACCCATCAGCATCGACTCGACGAGGTGCATGGGGTGGCGAATCGAAGCTGCCAGAATCTCTGTGTCGTAACCGTAGTTGTCATACACCTGACGAATCTGGTGAATGAGCTGCATGCCCTCCCCGGAGATGTCGTCGATGCGCCCGACGAACGGGGAGACATATGTGGCACCGGCCTTCGCGGCGAGGAGCGCCTGTGACACCGAGAAGCAGAGCGTCACATTGGTCTTGAAGCCCTCTGTAACCAGGTCGCGGCAGGCCTTAAGACCGTCCTCTGTAAGAGGTAGTTTCACAACGGCATTCGCGTGGATTGCGGCGAGCTTTCTCCCTTCGGCAACCATCGTGTCGCGGTCGAGCGCGACAACCTCGAGACTGACGGGTCCGTCGACGGATTCGCAGATTTCCCGGTACATCTCGGTCACGTCCCGGTTCTCTGCGACCTTCGCCACGAGCGAGGGGTTCGTAGTGATCCCGTCGATGAGCCCTGCATCGGCGGCGCGGCGGATCTCATCGAGATCGGCGGTGTCGAGGAAGATTTTCATTCTTGGGATGTGCTCCTGGGGTATTCGACGCGGTGGAGAAAGAGTCCTGCTGCGGGAGCCGGTGCGGATGTCACCAGATCCGGATCACAGGAGAGTAATCTAGCCATATCGTCGAGAGGGCGACGACCTCGGGCGACATCGACCATAGTGCCCACCAGGTACCGCACCATGTGATGGAGATATCGGTCTGCGGAAATCATGAGTCGGACTCCGTGATCCGTGTCTGCCCATGTCGCATCAACGACGTCACAGCGATAGCCTCGCTCGGGTTGCCCGGCCTTTGCGAAGCGTTCGAACGAGTGTTCCCCGACGACGATGTTCGCCGCAGAGTCCAGCCGCCCTCGATCGACGGGGGCTGAGACAGGCCAGCACCACCGACGATGGAAAGGGGAGGGCGCCACCGGCGATAATCCCACCTCGTAGCGGTACGTGCGCTTCTGGGCGTCATACCGAGGGTGAAAGTCCGCAGCTGCTTCAGCCGTGGATTCGATCCACACGTCGGGGGGAAGCACCGCGTTCATGGACTTCCGAAGCGTAGCGGCTGTCCAGGAGATCGGCATGTCGACACATGCGACCTGGCCGGTGGCGTGGACTCCCGCGTCCGTGCGTCCTGACCCAATGATCGGGCAGGGATGGTCCGCCAGCCTACTGAGAGCCGCTTCAAGGTCACCCTGCACCGTCCGATGGTCGGGTTGTACCTGCCATCCGTGGAACGCGGAGCCGTCGTAGTGGACGGTGAAGCGGAAGCGGTTTTGAGTGGGAGTAGTCACCGCGAAAAGTTAGATCGGCCCTCGCCGAAGTCAAGCAACGCCAGCGACGCCATGATTGGACGAAAAGCCCTACGTACATTAGTCTTTTCGCCTTCTCACCCGTGCAGGTAATCTTTCCCCCTTCGAGTCCAGCGCCTCATGAGTATCGATTCGAAGGCGACAGCGTTTAAGGAAATCCTCGAGACCGTTGCGGATGCCGAGGACTTGAGTGCCGGGCAGGCGGAAGTGGCTTTCGATTCTTTTATGGACGGATCCGCGACCGAGATTCAAATGGCTGGGCTGCTCGTGGGGCTGCGAGCGAAGGGCCTGTCCCCATCGGAAGTAGCGGGTGGGGTGCGGGCGCTCCGGAAGGCCATGATTCCGGTCACTTCGGCTGATCCCAATTCGCTAGTAGACACGGCCGGCACCGGTGGTGGGAGCGTCACCACCTTCAACATCTCGACCGCGGCGGCCTTCGTTGTGGCGGGAGCCGGCGCACCCGTGGCGAAGCATGGGAACCGGTCTTTCACGTCCAGAAGCGGGAGTGCCGATGTTCTAGAGGCACTCGGTGTACGGATCGACCTCAATGCTGATCAGATGGCGAGCGTGCTAGAGGAAGCGGGGATCGTATTCATGTTCGCCCCGCTCCTGCACCCGGCGATGCGGCACGTTGGCCCGGTTCGACGTGGCCTAGGCATTCGAACAGTCATGAATGTCCTGGGCCCACTGACGAATCCGGCTGGGGCGCGCCGTCAGGTGATCGGTGTCGCGGACGAATCACTCCTCGACCTGTTGCCACACGCACTGCGAGAACTGGGGCATCTCAAAGCGCTGGTGGTGCACGGGGCGCCTGGCATAGACGAGGTCAGCCCAATGGGCTCGACGCGGGTCGCCGAGCTCTCGGGGGGGGAGGTGAGGCAGTATGTGCTCGACCTGGCAGAAGTCGGAATCGAGCCAGTGGAGGCCGCAGGCCTCGCGGGGGGTGAGCCCGACGAGAACGCAGCGATCGTCGAGCGGGTCCTGAAAGGAGAAGGCGGCGCTCCACGAAGCGCGGTCGTGGTGAACGCAGCGGCGGCAATCCTGGTCGCTGACCTGGCCGAAGGCTGGCCGGCTGCCTGCCTTCTGGCGGAGACCGTGCTGGATCGTGGGGATGCAGCCGCAGCCCTCGAGCGGCTCAGGAGTGCAACGAACCGGATCTAGCTCAGCACCCGCATCCCCTGAAGTCGTTCAGTACTTCCGAATCACTCCGACCACGATACCCTGAATCCGGACGTCGTCTGCCGCGGCGAAGATGGGCTCCATCGTCGGGTTTGCGGGCTGGAGGCGAATTCGGCCGTCGGCTTCCCGGTAGAGCTTCTTGACGGTCGCGGCTTCACCGGAAACGAGGGCGACCACCATCTGGCCGTCCTCGGCACGATCCTGAGCTTGCACGACGATATAGTCACCGTCCCGAATCTGCTCTTCGATCATCGAGTTGCCCTCGACCCGAAGCACGTAGTTGTCACGCCGCCGGCTGATCATATCAGGGGGTACGGCGAGCGTCTCGGTATCCTGGATCGCCTCGATGGGGAGTCCGGCCGCGACAGATCCGAGAAGAGGCAATTCAACGACTGACACACTGGCGTCTCGCCCAATCATCTCGATGGATCGGCTCTCGTTGTAAGACTTCCGGATGTATCCTTTGCGCTCCAGATTACTCAGGTGCTCATGCACCGTCGCGAGGGAGGAATAGCCGAAGGACTCAGCGATCTCTTCGAAGCTCGGGGCGTAGCCCTGATCGTCGATAAAGGACTCGATGTAATCGAGGATCTCTTTCTGGCGTTTCGTGAGGGGCATTGTGCCCTCCGTTCGTCCGGTGAATACCCGAATAGGAACCGAATCACATTACCCGAACGTTGCCCGAAACACAAGGACACGACTCGCTTCCTGGCATCCTCGCCAAGATCGTTGAGACTAAATGGAACGAACTCGAGCTGTTGCGCGCCCGAACGGATGAAGTGGAGAGCGCCATTTCGACAGCTCGACCGCCCCGTGACTTCCGGGGTGCGCTGGTTGGTGGCGGTCACGTCTCTCTCATCGCCGAGTGCAAGCGCCGGTCGCCCGGAGCTGGCGCGATTCGTGAAGGACTCGACCCGGTTGAGCTGACCCGTGGCTACGAGGCTGCGGGCGCGACGGCGCTGAGTGTTCTCACCGACGGGCAGTACTTCGGAGGCTCTCTCGCCGACCTCTCCCGGGTATCCTCTTCTGTCACCATCCCGGTGCTTCGGAAAGACTTCACGCTTGGCACGCTTCAGGTCATGGAGGCGCGCGGTGCCGGCGCCGACGCCGTTCTCCTGATTGCGCGTATTCTGGACGACGAGACGCTTTCACGGCTTCATACAGCGACGACCGCTCTGGGCATGTCGGCGCTGGTCGAGGTGCACGATGAGCGGGAGCTCGATCGCGCCATGTCGATTGGGGCAGATCTGATCGGAATCAATAATCGAGATCTGTCGACCTTCACCACGGATCTTGAGACGACAATCGACCTGCTCGACCAGTTGCCCGTCGACGTGGCCGTCGTTTCGGAAAGCGGCATCGGGTCCGTGGACGACGTGGAGCGACTTGGACGGGCGGGTGTCGATGCGATCCTGGTTGGAGAGACCTTGCTACGCGCTGATGATCCAGCTGTCGCGGCTGCTTCGTTCTCAGGGCTGACCCAGGCGCCGAGGTGACAGGCTTGTGACCCGGGCCAAGATCTGTGGCATTACCAATGCCGATGATGCGAATGCCGTTCAGGCAGCCGGAGCCGATTTTGTTGGATTAATCCTGTCTGACGGGTTCGCCCGGAGCGTCCATCCCGCACGGGCGGCCCATGTGGTTTCGGGGATCGCCACACCGCGGGTTGCAGTTCTGGTGAACGAACCGCCAGCCGAGGCGTTGGTTCGTGCACAGAGCATCGGAGCCTCCGTAGTTCAGTTGCACGGCGATGAGCGGCCGGAGTCGGTGGCTGCGCTGGGGGCCCTCGGAGACTGGGAGGTGTGGAAGGCTGTTCGGGCACGCTCCATCGATGACGTCTTCCGGGCGGTCGATATCTACGGCGAACTGGTATCCGGGCTTCTTGTAGAGGGATGGAAAGAGGGCGTCGTCGGCGGGGCCGGTGCGCTCGTCGAAATTGATGCCGGAGCTCTGCGAGCTGCCGTTCCCTCAGCTCTCACATTCGTTCTGGCTGGGGGCATCGTGCCGTCCGAGGTTGCCTCGACTATGGCACGCTTCTCCCCGGACGTTATAGATGTGTCGTCGGGGGTCGAACGATCGCCCGGCCTTAAGGACCACGAACTCGTCACAGCATTCATCAAGGAAGCACACAGCGTGTCCGAAGCGATGACAAACAGGCTCGAGGCAGGGCAGGCATGACCGCGGACGCCGTGTCCGACCGTTTCGGGATCTTCGGTGGGCGTTACGTGCCCGAAACGCTGATCCCGGCCCTCGACGAGGTGTCAGAGGCGTATCGAGTCGCGTCGCACGACCCGGCGTTTGGGGCTGAGTTGCGAGACCTCAGCCAGAACTTCGTTGGGCGTCCGACTCCTCTCTATCACGCGCGGCGTTTGGGGGCCTCGATCAGGCACGATTCTGTGTGGCTGAAGCGAGAGGACCTGAATCACACCGGCGCCCACAAGATCAACAACACGATCGGTCAGGCCCTCCTCGCCCGGCGCATGGGAAAGAAGCGCATCATCGCTGAGACAGGTGCCGGGCAACACGGGGTGGCTACGGCTACAGCGTGCGCACTCTTCGATATGGAGTGCGTCGTCTACATGGGCGAAGAGGACATCGAGCGACAGGCACTCAACGTCTATCGGATGGAGCTTCTCGGGGCGGAGGTGCGTCCGGTGGGGTCGGGTACTCGCACGCTTAAGGACGCAACCAACGAGGCGATCCGTGACTGGGTTACCAATGTCGTATCGACTCACTACATCATCGGTTCTGTCGTGGGCCCGGACCCATTTCCACGCATGGTGCGAGATTTTCAGTCGGTGATTGGCCAGGAGGCGCGTGTACAGATGCTAGATCGGACAGGTCGACTCCCTGAATGGGTTGTCGCCTGTGTCGGGGGCGGCTCGAACGCGATGGGGATGTTCCATGCGTTCGTGCCGGACGACGGCGTTGATCTCATCGGCGTGGAAGCGGGAGGAGATGGGGTCGAATCGAACCGTCACTCGGCCTCGCTCGCCGCCGGATCGCCGGGTGTTCTCCACGGCTCTCTCAGCTATCTTCTGCAAGATTCAGATGGTCAGGTCTCGCCGGCCCATTCGATTTCTGCTGGGCTGGATTATCCTGGGGTCGGACCGGAGCATTCCTCCCTCAAGGATTCCGGGCGTGCGCGCTATTCCTACGTTACGGATTGCGAGGCATTGAACGCATTCCACAGTCTCTCGGAACTGGAGGGTGTCATTCCTGCTCTGGAGTCGGCGCACGCCGTGGCGTATGTCCTGCGAGAAGGTGCCTCCGTTGCCGGTCCCATACTCGTGTGCCTATCCGGCCGTGGCGACAAGGATGTCGCTCACGTTGCCAGGACCGAGGGCCGCGGCAGCCCGATTTGATCGCCTGTTGACTGCCGTTACCGACACCACGGGGGCCGATGACACGGACCTAGACTGGGACGAGGAGAGTCTCCCTGTCGAACTGGTTCGGTCTCTCATCGTTACACTGGGCAAAGCCTTCCACACCTTCCAATTGTACGACGAAAACAACCCCGTGCGGCAGCGATTCGTCGATACGCTGAAGAGTGAGTTTTCCCGACTCTGGTCCGAGCTCGACAAGCTTGTCGTAACGATCGACGAGGACCACATATTCTTCGGTGATTCGGAGGTCTGTCGCTCCAAGTCACGGAATGACTCACTGGCATTCCCGTTTTCCAAGGACGGAGTGCGGGAGGTCCCCTTCCTGCCGGGGCGTGCGCTACATCAGATCATCAAGACGACGGTCCCGCAGAAATACGGTATCCGCGTAAGCGACTATCTGATCACGTGATCGCGTCCGCATTCGCAGCGCGCCGGGCCGAGGGCCGGGCGACACTGGTCCCGTATGTCACCGCCGGGCATCCGGACGTGGGATCGACCGTCGAGCTGTTGACCGCGATATCGGATGCAGGAGCGGACGTACTCGAGGTTGGTGTTCCGTTCTCCGACCCTCTGGCAGATGGCCCGACGATCCAGAGATCGTCGTTCGCATCGCTGGAGAGCGGGACGACCGTCCAGCGGGTGCTTGCAGACGTCGCGGCCTTTCGTGCGCTTCGCGACACTCCGGTCGTCTTGTTCACGTACCTGAATCCCGTACTGCGCTTCGGCGTCACCCGATTTCTTGCGGAGGCGAGCGCCGCCGGTGTGGACGGACTGCTGCTGACGGATCTCCCGACGGGAGCCGACGAGCAGATCGAAGACGCCATCTCGGAGTCGTCTTTGGACTTCATCCGACTTGTCGCGCCGACTACCCCACCCGAACGAATTCCTGAAATCGGTCGAAGTGGGAGTGGTTTTCTTTACTACATCTCTCGGACCGGAGTGACAGGGGCGAAGAGCGAGTTGCCGGAGGGCCTGGAATTAGAAGTACGGACGATCCGTGATGTCGTCGAGTTGCCCGTCGCCGTCGGGTTCGGGATTTCGACTCCCGATCAGGCAGCAGAGGTAGGTCGACTGGCCGACGGTGTCGTGGTCGGTAGTGCACTGGTCCGGACGCTTGACGAAAGCGGAATCGAGGCAGGGGAAAGCTTCGTAGGCGCTCTCAGGACAGCTCTGGACGCGAGCACGTAGGCCCGCAGCCTCGACTACTCTGACGCCTCGGCACCTTCGTCGAAGAGGCGCTCGAGAAGCATCTCGTCGGGCTCCACGAACAGGGTCTTCACCCGGTCAGGGACGACCGAGCCCGGCTTGGATCCTCGGGGCTTCCGTACGTGCTTTCGGAGGGTCCAGTCGACCGGAGCCGTCGCGGACGTGCGCGCTTTGGAATGCAAGGCGGCGAGAACTCCCGCTTCCTCCAGGTCCCGTGCAGGCGGATTCCCGGACGCTGGCCAGCGGAGAATCACATGGGCCCCTGCCGAGTGGCGTGCGTGCAACCAGATGTCGTTCGGCGCTGAGTGGCGAAACGTGAGATCGTCGTTGTGGCGGGCACCGCGCCCGACGCGGACCTCGAGGCCTCCCGTTGTCTTGAATCGGCGGTATGGCAGGGCCGCTTCCTGATCACCGCGACGCTGGGGGGGCGGGGCTGTAGGCAGCGACGCCTTTAGTACGTTCGCGTCGATGGAGCCGTCTCGTGTTCCTGAGAGCAATGCCTGCATGTGGTCCTGCTCCGTGATCGCCTGCTCGATGAGCCCAGGGAGTCGGCTTGCGGCACGCTCGGAGCGCGCCGCCCTGTCGTAGAAGCGTGCGGCGTTGTCGTGAGGCGCCAGCGCAGGGTCGAGCGCGATTTCGATGACCTCGCCCACGAAATCGGTCAGTGTGACGGTTGTCGCAGATGCAGGGATCTCACCGTAGCGGGCCAAGATCAGGTCTCCTGTGGCACGCAATTGGGTTGGCTCTTCCCGTTGGTCGAGCTGAGCTTGCAGGCGGACCACTCGCCGGTCGGCACGGGTCACAGCCTCTTCAAGCCGCGCCAGCAGTCCCGGTCCGATGGTCAGCGCCGCCGGAGCACCATTCTGGTCGGCAATCTCTACCGAGATTCGGAAGGCATCGAGCAGGTTGTCCGCTACGGCTGCCTCGCTGTCAGGCAGCCGGACAGGGTAGGGCTGGCTCCCCTGCTCGGAAGTGAGCACCCATGCGTTCTTTGGAAAGGAAGCCTTGGCCCACCCGCGCCAGAGAGCGTGGCCGTTCTCGGCGCCGCAAAGAGCCTTGGTGTTCAGAGGCGAGGTCCACGCGATCTTCCTCACGATTGCCTTTGGCCGGTCCGGGGCAGGGATCAGGCCAACGATGGATTCCCAGTCATCGGACGAAAGGTCTCCGCTGATTCCCTTGCGATAGGTGGGTGGGGGTGGAAGGTATGGGTGACCGATCCTGATCGGCCGACGCCCGTCTCGAGTCCTGAGAGCGTGCCGAACGGTCCGCTCCGGCCCCTCCGTTACGATCGCATTCATCTGGGTGCCCAGGACTTCGACGATCAGCTCGTGATATCCGGCTCCCTTCTCACGCGTCAGTTCGAAGGTCAGTAACCGCTCGTCGTCGGGCGCGTGGACCGAGCGAACACGAGA
>JAPKBW010000015.1 GCA_028823235.1 Longimicrobiales bacterium
GGAGTCGCTTGAGATTCAGAATAGACAGGCGGGTGTGATCCTTTCCCGTGAAGGAGCCGATCTCGAAGAGAGGATGGAGCTCTACGAGCGTCACGTTGCGCGCTTAGAAGAACTGATTCCCGCGCGGGAAGAGGTCGCGATGTTTTTCGATGACATCCAGAGCAGAGCTCGTCGACAGAACGTGGACGTTCTGGGTCTCAATCCTGAGCCCATAGAGAGGGCCGGCCCTTACGACAAGACTGGATACCACATGACGGTCGTAGGCGAATATCACGACGTCGCTCGGTTCCTGGTCGACATCGCAAGCCTCTCTCGCATCCTCACTCCTGTCCAGGTAGACCTTTCCCTGTTCGCAACCCCGCTCACGCGTCCGAATATGGAGAACCCGGTACAAGCCACTTTCCGTATCGAAACATACTTGCTCCCGGATCAAGCTGCGCTCGCCCCAGCCGAATTGCCCGGAGGCTCAGGATGATGCTACCCCGATATTTGACGGTGACTGCGGTTGCATTAGTTCTTGTTCTGGCCCCCGCTGAGGTGCGAGCTCAGAACCCCGACACACCGCCACCGGGACCGACAGTGGATGTGGAACTTGTGGGTGAACGGGAGGTGTTCCAGTATCCCGAGTGGACTCGCCGCAATCCATTCACCGCGTTCGCTGGTGGGACGAGCGGCGGCCCCCGATTTGAGCGACTGTCCCTCATCGGCTTGATTTATTCGCCAGAGGGGAACAGCGTCGCTGTGCTCAGTACCCGTGGCGTCGCAGTGGCGGAGGACGGCACAACCAGGCCCATCGAAGGTGATTCGTACAGTATGAAAGTTGGTGACAGCATTGGTAATACCACAGTCGTCGAAGTCCGCCGCGACGCCGTAATCGTCGACGTCGAAGTCTTTGATTCAATCGCGCGCCATACCATGACATTCGTATCCAGGATCCAGGGAGGCACCCCTTGATGTCGATTTTTGCTCTATGGGTGAGCACGCTCCTGGCATTCGGCGTGTCCGTCACCGAGGTGACGATCATCCCGATGGCGTCGCAGACGAGCGTCCTCATTGCGATGGACGGGGAAGTTTCCTATCGAGACTTCACCTTGGAGGCACCACACCGGCTGGTGCTCGACCTCATGGGTGCACAGCATGCGCTGTCGGCGGATGACTTCGCCGCAGTGAACCGAGGTGGGATTGTCTCGATGCGGACGAGCCAGTATTCAGACGACGTTGTTCGAATCGTCTTAGATCTAGACCGTGAGCTTGGGTACAGCGTGATCCCGGATCAGCGGGGCCTTCGAATCTCTCTTGAAAACCCGATGGGAGATTTCGAGCCGTGGTCCTCTGCCCGGATCGCGCGTCCGTTCGATCCGGCCGAGATAGTCTTTGCGCCGCAGTCCTCGCAGGTGCAGGAAGCGCGACGGATCTCCGCCACATGGATGGAAGCACCCGTCAATGACGTACTCCTCGCGTTCGCCGCATTCTCCGGGAAGTCGGTCGTACCGAGCTCCAATGTGACTGGCTTCGTAACCGCGGACATTAACGATCAGCCCTGGGATATCGCCCTCAGGTACATCTTGCAGGGCCAAGGCCTCAAAGCTGAAGAGTCGTCCGAAGGAATCATCCGGGTCGACAAGATCTCTGATTTGAAGGATCGGGAGGGGATCGAGAAGATCCTGACTCATCGCCACCGAATCTCACACGGCACCGCCGATGAGACGAATGCGGCTGTGACCGCATTCCTGCGGGAGCGCGGTAGTTCGACGGGCAGCACCGCTACGAACACGCTCGTAGTTTCTGATATCGCACGCGTTCAGGATGCCATCGCGGGGTTGTTAGGGCAGTTCGACATCGAGACACGCCAGGTCTCTGTTGTGGTCATCGAAGTGACAGGTGCCTCAAATCAGGCCGGTACCGACTCGGTGAAGGTGACGATTATTCGATAGAGGCACCGACTTGGCCTCCATTAGGACTAATTCTATAAAGTTAAGGACGCACTCCGGCTAGACCGTGGGATCAAGCCCGGCGTTAAGGGGTTGGTGCGCCTTGCTCGGTTCTCTCCCTAGGACGCTCATGCGCTGGTGTAAACATGGCCCGGATCACATTCCATACGGCTGGTGAATCTCACGGACGGGCGCTTACAGCCTTGACCGAAGGGATCCCTGCGGGTCTGGATCTTGATGTTGTTAGAGACATCAATCCGGAACTGAAACGACGTCAGGCAGGCTACGGTCGCGGTCGCCGCATGCAAATCGAGTCCGACCAGGTCGAACTCCTAAGTGGTGTGCGCCTAGGGGAGACCCTCGGCTCGCCAATTTCGATGTTGATCTGGAATCGGGACTGGGAGAACTGGACGACTGCTATGAGCCCGACCACCCCGGCTGAAGGTGAGAACCCCAAAGCTCTGAGACCCCACTATCTGCCGCGTCCAGGACATGCGGACTTGGTCGGAGCGTTCAAATATGACCGCCGGGATGTCAGGGATGTTTTGGAACGCGCCAGCGCGCGAGAGACGGCCGCTCGGGTGGCGTGTGGCGCCGTGGCCCGGCGGATGTTGACGGAGGCAGGGATCAGCCTCGGAAGCCATGTCACGTCCATTGGCGGTGTGGAGGCTGACGTCGGTTCACCCCCCCAGGGCCTCAACGAGGAATCGGACAGCAGCCCCGTGCGATGCCTGGACTCCGCAGCTGCAGAGGCGATGATGGAGGAGATCGACAGAGCCAAGGAGCGGGGGGACACACTGGGTGGTGTGTTCGAGGTGGTGGCTACGGGTCTTCCGGTGGGCTTGGGGAGCTACGTCTCATGGGATCGGCGCCTAGACGGTCGACTCGCCCAGGCGGTTATGTCCATTCAGGCCGTGAAAGGTGTCGATCTGGGTATTGGATTTGCCGGGGCGATGAGATCTGGGTCCGAGGTTCACGACCCCATCGTTCGAGATACCGCCAAGCTACGATCAGGAGGAATCGGGCGCGCATCGAATCGTGCGGGCGGGCTCGAGGGTGGTGTGACGACAGGAGAACCGCTCGTGGTCAGGGGAGCTATGAAGCCGATCTCTACCCTTCGCAAGCCGCTTGCCAGCGTTGATCTAAGGGACGGTGCGGTCGGCGACGCCGCGGTAGAGCGCAGTGACGTCTGCGCCGTGCCGGCCGCCGGTGTGGTTGCCGAGTCCATGGTCGCGCTCGTTCTCGCGGATGCACTCCTCGAGAAATTCGGTGGAGACTCGATGGGTGAACTCATGCGCAACATGGACGGGTATCTGGACAACCTTCGACGGCGAGGCTTCGGCCCACGTTGATCGGTGGCGAGGTGTCGCGTGTTTTACTGATCGGCTTCATGGGTGCCGGCAAGACGGAGGTCGGCAAGGCACTCGCCGACTCCCTCGGTTGGCACTTTTCCGATTTTGATCAGGTGGTTGAGCTGGACGCAGGGGAGACCATCGCTCAGATATTCGACAAGGAAGGAGAAGTTGGCTTCAGGCGGCGTGAGGCCGATGTCGGCCGCAGACTGCTGGCTGAGCCGGAGGTTGTTCTGGCCACGGGGGGAGGTTGGGCGTCCGAGGAGGGTCGTGTGCGTGCTGTGCCGCCGGGTACGGTGACTGTTTGGCTGGACGTCACCGCTCCGGAGGCGCTCCGTCGAACGAGAGAGGGAGGCCTGACCCGACCGTTACTTGTTGGCGGTGACATCGCGGAATACGTCGCTGAGCTGATGAAAATTCGGACTCCATTTTACTCCGAGGCACAGTACAGAGTGGACACGGAGGGCTCGACCGTAGAAGATGTCACGGCGCGGATCCTGAAGATCCTCGCGAATCACCATCACAAGATCAGCGCTGAATGAGCGATAACGGCGACAAATATCTCGTCATCGTCGAGTCCCCCGCGAAAACGAGGACCATCGGCAAATACCTCGGCCCGAACTATCAGGTCGAGGCTTCGGTGGGGCACGTACGTGATTTGCCGACGAAAGAGTTGGGTGTCGACGTCGATCACGATTTTGAGCCGACCTATGTGACGATTCGAGGCGCCGGCCCGGTTCTGACCAAGCTTAAGAAAGCGGCCAAAGAGGTCGACTCGATCATTCTCGCGACCGATCCGGATCGTGAAGGCGAGGCGATCGCGTATCACGTCGCAGAACAGCTTGGATATAAGAAGAACCCTGAGCGTTTCCAACGTGTGATCTTCCGCGAGATCACGAAGGCTGCGGTTCAGAAGGCCATCGAGAACCCGGAGGAATTAGATCTCAAGAAGTTCGAAGCGCAGCAGGCCCGGCGTATTCTCGACAGGCTCGTGGGGTACAAAGTCAGCCCGCTTCTCTGGAAACCGATCAGGCCCGGACTGTCGGCGGGTCGAGTGCAAACCGTGGCGCTCCGCGTCATCTGTGAGCGAGAAGACGAGATTAAGGCGTTCGACCAGGAAGAGTACTGGTCCATCACGGCTCAGCTGGAGCGAGCCGAGCAGCCATTCGACGCCAAGCTCCATCAGATCGACGGCAAATCGTTCACGATCGACAATGAGGCCACCGCCACCGCCGCCGTTGACGCGGTGCGCGCGGTGCCTTTCTCGGTCACGAGCGTAAAGCGCAGAGAACGTAGGAAGAATCCGACCGCGCCGTTCAGTACTTCGACGCTTCAACAGGCGGCGGCCAAGGGCCTGCGCTTTTCGGCGAAGCGAACCATGTCGAACGCGCAGCGCCTGTACGAGGGGCAGGAGATGGGCTCCCGCGGACAGCTGGGTCTCATCACCTATATGAGAACCGACTCCACACGAGTGGCGCCGTCAGCTGTGGAGCAGGCGAGGACCTGGGTGAAGGATGAGTTTGGTGACGACTACGTCCCCGCCGCTCCGAATCTGTACGGTGGGAAGAAGCAGCGCGCCGCCCAGGACGCCCACGAAGCGATTCGTCCGACGGACGTCACGATCCTGCCGAGTGAGGTCGAGCAGTACGTTGAGCCTGATCAGGCCAAAATGTACGAGCTCATCTGGCTGCGTTTTGTCTCGAGTCAGATGTCTCCTGCCATATACGACACCACCACGGCTGACTTCGACCTGAAGGGCGTGGACGGCAAGGCGTATCTGTACCGTTCCACCGGATCGATTGTGAAGTTCCAAGGCTTCACCCGGCTGTACCTGGAAGCCACGGAGGCAGGTGAGAAGCGTCGTCTGGATGACCTCGAGCCGCTACCCGAGCTTAACGAGGGCGATGGCGCGGACACGAAGGGTATCGAGCCCCGTCAGCACTTCACGCAGCCGCCGCCCCGCTACTCCGAAGCGAGTCTGGTCAAGGAACTGGAGAAGCAGGGGATTGGCCGGCCGTCTACATACGCGTCGATCATTTCTCTCCTTTTGTCTCGAAAATACGTCGAGCTGGAGCAACGCCGATTCCACCCGACCGACTTGGGTGAGGTCGTCGCGAAGCTGCTCGTTCGAGTGCTGCCGAATATTTTCGATGTAGAGTTCACGAGTCGAATGGAAGACGAACTCGACCGAGTGGAAGATGGCGAGGTCGAGTGGCGAGTTCTCCTCGCGGACTTCTATCCGGGCATGATGGAGCGCATTAAGGCCGGCGAGAAGGAGTCCGACAGCATTATCAAGGAGATCTTGGCTGCCGAAGGGGAGGTCTGCGACAAGTGTGGCAAGCCGATGCTCGTCCGCTGGAATCGGTACGGCCGCTTCCTTGGCTGCTCCGGTTACCCGGATTGCCAGAGCACCCGCTCTCTCGACGGATTCAATCCCGAGGGAGAGGAACTCGGCGTGCACCCGGTAGAGGGACGTACCGTGCGACTCAAGTATGGCCCGTATGGCCCTTACGTTGAGCTCGACGCAGAAACCGAGGACGCGAAGCCGAAAAGGGTAAGTGTCCCGAAGGAAAAAGAGCCGACTGACGTCGACTTTGACTACGCCCTGAAGCTGCTGCTGCTTCCGCGTTCCGTAGGCGTCGATCCCGCGACGGGGAATGAGATCGTCGCGGGCATTGGACGCTTCGGTCCCTTTGTAAGGAGCGGAAAAGTATTCGCGAGCCTAGCAGTGACCGAGGAACTGTGGACCGTGACCGTGGAAGAGGCGGTTGAGCTCGTAAAGGCGAAGCTTCCGCTCAAGGAGTTGGGCCCACACCCGGAGACCGGCGATGATGTGGTGGTGAAGCCCGGCCGATTCGGGCCCTATGTTACCGACGGAAACGTCAACGCCACGCTCCCGAAGGGTGCGGAGCCCGAAGAGGTGGACATGGCGATGGCGGTTGAGCTGCTCGCTGAGAAGGCCAAGCGTGGCGGCGGGCGGGGACGCAGGGGTGCGAAGAAGAAGGCCGCACCTAAGCGGAAGCCCGCCAAGAAGAAGACTGCCGCGAAGAAGAAGGCCGCACCTAAGCGGAAGCCCGCCAAGAAGAAGACTGCTCCGAAAAAGAAAGCCGCGACGGAAGCCGACGGGTGAGCGACGTCACTGTGGTCGGTGGGGGACTCGCCGGCTGCGAGGCCGCGCTGCAGCTGGCGGGGACGGGGCATTCGGTGCGCTTGGTTGAGATGCGTCCTGAAAAGGGCACTGAGGCCCACCAGTCCGACCGGTTGGGTGAGCTGGTGTGCACCAACTCGTTCAAGAGCGAGGCGCCGGAGAACGCACACGGACAGCTCAAGCGTGAGATGCGATCGCTGGGCTCTGTTCTGCTTCGCTCCGCTGATGCCACCAAGGTGGCTGCCGGCTCCGCTCTCGCAGTGGACCGCCAACTGTTCGCGGCAGCGATGACGGACGCGGTGGAGTCGGAACCAGCGATTGAGATCGTCAGGGAGGAGTGTTCTGTGATTCCCGATGGGCCGACGATCATCGCTACCGGCCCGCTTACCTCCGGCGCGCTCTACAAGTCGATCGAATCGGCGCTCGGCGATGGCGGACTGGCTTTCTTCGATGCGATCGCGCCCATCGTGCATCGGGACAGCCTCGATGATTCGATCGTCTTTGCGGCCGGCCGGTTTGATGAAGATGCAGATTACCTGAATTGCCCGATGGATCAGCCCGAGTACGAGGCCTTCATCGTTGCGTTGAACGCGGGGGAGGCCCACGCCGGTCATGACTGGGATGCCGTTCCATACTTTGAAGCCTGTCTCCCGATCGAGGTGAGTAGTTCGCGCGGAGCCGAGACGCTCCGCTTCGGGCCCATGAAGCCGATCGGGCTGACGGACCCCCGAACCGGCGACCGGCCGTGGGCGGTTGTGCAGCTCCGCCGAGAAGACCGGGCCGGGCAGATGTGGAACATGGTCGGTTTCCAGACCCGCCTTCGCACCGGAGAGCAGCGTCGCATCTTCTCCATGATCCCGGGGTTGGCCGAGGCTGAATTTCTCCGGTGGGGTTCGATCCACCGGAACAGCTATCTGAACTTTCCGGAACGCCTCACTGAGTACGGTGCACTCCGCGACCGTCCCGACGTCGTGTTCGCCGGGCAGCTGACGGGTGTCGAGGGATACACGGAGTCCGCCGCCAGTGGGATACTGGCCGGTTTGAATATGAACCGGCTGTTGTCTGGGGAAGATCCTGTTGTTCCGCCGCCGACCACGATGATGGGTGGGCTCTACAGGTATCTGCGAGATGCCGCACCCGGCCGCTTCCAGCCGATGAATTCGAACTGGGGCCTAGTCGATCCGCTACCGCGCCGGGTCAAGAACAAGAAAGAGAAACGGGTCGTGCTCGCGAAGCGTGCTCAGGAGGACTTTTTGGCCTGGATGAGCGCCAACGGTTTCGAGGTGGCCGACGACGCACCTGCCTATCCCCCGGTGCCCGTGACCGAGCCCGCAGCCATAGACGCGGAGCCGGCGCCCGCCGGCTGATCGTGACCCCTCGTCGCCCTGAGGTCTCGGAGTTCCTCCGTCATCTCGCCGACGAGCGTCAGCTCGCCGAGAACACGACAAAGGCCTACGCCCGCGACCTGAGCGAACTCGAGGCGTTCCTCAGCGACTACCTCGGGCGAGAGGGCTGGAGCTGGGACGATCCTGAGATCGATCGACTGGCGCTTCGTGCGTTTCTGGGATGGTGTGGCCGGAAGGGATGGGCCAAGCGCACGACCGCGCGAAAACTTGCGACGGCGCGCACCTTTTTCGCCTTCCTTCATCTAGAGGAGCGGATACCGGTGAATCCGGGTCGCACGGTGCGGGCTCCCAAACTCGAGAAGAGGTTACCCGGCCACCTGACGAGCGGAGATATAGCAACCGTCTTCGACTTCGCCGAGGCGGGGGCGGCTGAAAACACACTCGCAGGGACGCGTACGCTTCTCATACTTGAGATGGCGTACGGAAGTGGGCTGAGACTTTCAGAGATCTACGACATCGACGAGGGCTCGATCGATCGAAAGTCGGGGCAAGTACGTGTCATGGGGAAGGGGTCTAAGGAGCGAATCGTCCCCGTGACGAGTTCGGCGCTTCGAGCACTGGACCGGTACGAGAATCGCCGCGGAGAGGTCATTGCTTCCGATGAGACGGCGCTGCTCGTGAACGCGAAGGGCGGTCGACTGTCTCGCAGGTCCATTCAGACCGCGGTCCGCAGCTGCCTCGAGAAGTCTGCGGGCGCGAGTGGCCTCTCCACGCATTCGTTGAGGCACAGCTTTGCGACCCATCTCATGGAGGCCGGTGCGGACCTTCTCGCGGTTAAGGAGCTTCTCGGGCACGTATCCCTTTCCACCACGCAGATTTACACGCACACGAGCAAGGAGCGCCTTCTTCGGGTATACAAGGACGCCCATCCGCGCTCCGACTGACGAATCCAGACCATCAGTCGGAGATTGTTGCGACCACCTGCCAGATCGGCAGAATTCTCGTTAGATTCGTAGCCCCGCACTTGCTGATATTCGTCGAACACGCCGTGGATGCCCCGCTGGGGCGATCTGGCCCTCTTCGACGCTGAAACGAGAGACGTTCCGCTGATGAGTCTGCCCGAAGTTCGTGCCACCACCGTACTCGCCGTTCGAAAGGACGGAGCAGTTGCCATGGGAGGCGACGGCCAGGTCACGATGGGAGATACCGTTGTGAAGAATACCGCCCGAAAGGTGCGCGTCCTCATGGACGGTCGCATCATCGCGGGCTTCGCTGGCGCGGTCGCTGATGCGTTTACCCTGTTCGAGAAGCTTGAGGAGAAGCTGGAGCGTTATCCGGCAAACATGCCGAAGGCCGTGGTCGAGCTGGCCAAGGATTGGCGCATGGACCGCTATCTCCGTCGACTCGATGCGCTCCTGGCGGTTGCCGACTCCGACCACCTCTTCCTCGTGTCTGGAAACGGTGACGTCATCGAGCCCGATGACGATGTGATCGCGATCGGCTCGGGGGGTTCGTATGCCCTCGCCGCAGCGAGAGCATTGATGGAGCATTCGGAACTCGCCGCACCTCTGATCGTGCGAAACGCACTCGAGATCGCTGGAGATATCTGTATCTACACCAACCGTGACATCGTCGTCCTGGAACTGGGCGCGGATGAGGGAGACGAGGGATGACGACCGACGCCCTAGAGCGTAGCGAGGAATCCCCACCGGTGACGCCCCAAGGTGCCGAAGAAGAGGTGCCGTGGCTCGATGAGTTGACCCCCCGACAGATTGTCGGAGAGCTCGACAAGTACATCGTGGGACAGGCCGACGCGAAGAAGGCGGTTGCGATCGTGCTCCGCAATCGCTGGCGGCGTCAGCGCGTCGAGGAAGAGATGCGCGACGAGATTGCACCCAATAACCTGATCCTTATCGGACCGACCGGCGTCGGAAAGACCGAGATCGCCCGTCGTCTGGCCCGTCTTGCGGGTGCTCCATTCCTCAAGGTGGAAGCGTCGAAGTTCACGGAAGTCGGATATGTCGGCCGAGACGTCGAGTCCATGATTCGTGACCTCGTCGACATCTCCATCAATCTTGTTCGAGCCGATCGGGAGTACGAGGTGCAGGGAACCGCTGAGGATCGCACGCACGAGAAGTTGCTCGATCTGCTTCTCCCCGCTGCGAATCCGGAACCGGTGCAACAGGAAGGGGAGGGCGTCAGTGTTTTCGTGGCGGGGCCGCAGGGAGTCGAGGCCCAGGATCCTGAGGGGGTCGAGGAGCGTCGCGCCCGGACTCGGGAGAAGCTCAGTAAGCTCCTGAAGGACGGGAAGTTGGAAGAGCGAGAGGTCGAAATTGAAGTCACGCAGTCGACATCCATCGATGGCATGATGATTCCGATGGGTGGCGGTGAAGGAATGGACCACAACTTCACCGAGATGCTTCAGGACCTGCTCCCGAAGAAAAAGAAGCGCCGGACAGTGTCGGTTGCGGAGGCCCGTCGCATCCTCATGCAGGATGAGCTGGACAAGCTCGTCGACATGGATGAGGTGGTGAGTGACGCGCTGTACCGTGCGGAGGAAATGGGCATCATCTTCCTCGACGAGATCGACAAGGTCGCGGGGACGCGGGGCGGCCAGGGGCCGGACGTAAGTCGTGAGGGGGTGCAGCGCGATCTGCTTCCGATCGTCGAAGGTTCGACGGTCACCACGAAATACGGACTGGTTCGGACCGACCACATCCTCTTCATCGCGGCTGGGGCGTTCCACGTCTCCAAGCCGTCAGACCTGATCCCGGAACTACAGGGTCGATTCCCGATTCGTGTCGAGTTGCAGACGCTCGGTGAGGCTGAGTTCATCAGGATTTTGACCGAGCCGAAGAATGCGTTGATCGATCAGTACAAGGCACTTATAGAGACCGAAGGCGCCTCGATCGAGTTCTTGGAGGAAGGAGTCGAGGAGATCGCGCGGGTCGCAATGGAACTGAACGATCGCATGGAGAACATCGGTGCCCGGCGGCTCCGGACCGTCCTGACCACCGTACTTGAAGACGTCATGTTCGAACTGCCGGAGACCTCAGCGGACGGAGTCCTTGTCGACCGCACTTTTGTCCAAGATCGCCTGAAGGGCGTGGCCGAAGATGAGGATCTCAGCCGCTACATCCTTTAGGCGGCTGAGCGGACTGGTTCGATATCACCATCTTTTCATCCAATAACACTACCCTAGACCGACGGGAGCGCGCCGCATGAGCGACGTCCTCAAGAACACCCCGCTGAATGACCAGCACGTTGCCCTCGGCGGCAAGATGGTCCCCTTCGCTGGCTACTCGATGCCGGTTCAGTACCCCTCCGGTATCACGGCCGAGCACCACGCCGTTCGTACTGCATGCGGCTTGTTCGACGTGTCCCATATGGGCGAGTTCATGGTCCGCGGCCCTGGTGCACTTGATCTGGTCCAGAGGATCTCAGTGAACGATGCGGCGACCATCGAGATCGGGCAGGCGCAGTACAGCGCCATGTGCCTGGAGTCGGGGTGCGTCATCGATGACCTCATCATTTACCGATTCGAAGATCGGTACATGCTGGTGGTCAACGCGTCGAACATGGAGAAGGATTGGGCCTGGGTGCAGCGACACGCGACCGATTTCGAAGTCGATGTCGAGGATGTTTCTGATCAGACCGCATTGTTGGCCTTGCAGGGACCCAACGCCCGGGAAATCCTTCGCCCCCTGGCGGATCTCGATGTCGACACCGTGAAGTACTATCGCTTCCGCGAAGGCACCGTGGCTGATGTACCCGCGGTGATCTCGGGGACCGGGTACACCGGCGAAGATGGCTTTGAGCTCTATGTGCCGGCGGATCGAGCCGCTGAACTATGGGCTACGCTTCTCGCCGCCGGCTCTGAGCAAGGGCTGATCCCGGCCGGACTGGGGTCACGTGACTCGCTTCGCCTCGAAGTCGGGTACGCGCTATACGGCAATGACCTCGACGAGGAACACACGACACTCGAGTCGGGACTGGGCTGGGTCACGAAGCTCGACAAAGGCGACTTTGTGGGACGAGAGGCTCTCGCTGCGCAGAAGGCATCGGGTGTGACAAGGCGACTCGTCGGGTTGCGCTTGACGGAGAAGGGATTTCCCCGCCCGGGCTACTCCGTGGTCTCTGAAGGAGCTGTCGTCGGGAACGTGACCAGCGGTACGGTCAGTCCGACACTCGGTTTCGGGGTCGCGCTTGGTTACGTACCGGTCGAGCTGTCCAAGGCCGGAACAACCGTGCAGATCGACGCGCGTGGTCGTCTTATCGACGCGGTCGTGCAACGTCCACCTTTCTACACCGAAGGCTCGATCCAGCGCTGATCGACGTTCGACGTCGGCCCGCCCATCACACTATGACTGAGACCCCTGACATTCGAGTCGGTATCCTGACTGTGAGTGACCGGTCTGCCCGAGGCGAACGGAAGGACGTCAGTGGCCCGCGCATTGCGGCCTGGTGTGAGGAGCGTGGTTACGCTGTGTCGGAGCAGAGCATTGTCGCTGACGAACAGGAGTTGATATCACCTCGTTTGACCGAGTGGGCGGCCGGCGGCTGCGCTGTCGTGATCACGACGGGTGGCACGGGCCTCACGATTCGCGATGTCACGCCGGAGGCGACACGGTCCGTACTCGATCGGGAAGCGCCGGGAATCGCTGAGGAAATCCGGCGCCGGGGGTTGGAGGCCACGCCCTACTCGATCCTGTCACGTGGAGTCGCGGGGACGATTGGACGCACGCTGGTGGTGAACCTCCCGGGCAGTCCAGGCGGGGTCGCGGATGGCCTCAGCGTTCTGGCCCCGATTCTGGAGCACGCCGTCGCACTCTTGCGAGGCGAAGATGCCCCGCACAGGGTTCTGGACTCTCCTGCCAAACTGAGGGAGTGATGGACGCCCACGTCCTAATTTCAACGCACGATCTGCCGCGGGCGGGTGAACTGCGCCTTGGGTTCGAAGCGGCAGGCTACGCCACCGATCTCGTCACGCCGGCGGAGCGCCTGGGTGCCGATGATGGTGCCGCACTCCTTATCCTGACAGGTGGGCTTGAGAATGCGGGAGGGAAGCTGGCCCAGCAGGCAGCCGACGTCCTGCACATTCCGATATTCGCATTGGGTGCGGCTGAGACCCAGTCCTCCGGGCAGTTGGCAGGCTTCGAGGAGGTCTTTCCTTGGTCGGCCTCGGTCGATGATATTGTGTTGCTTGGATCGCGTGCGGTTGAGCGAAAGCGCCTTCGACTTGTTACGGGAATCGTCGGGTATACCGACGCGATGCGTCAGGTTCTGGAGCGTGTCGTTCAGATCGCCCCGACTTCCTCGACGGTTCTCGTGACCGGAGAGTCCGGTACGGGTAAGGAGCTTGTCGCTCGGGGGATACACGCGTTGTCCGCTCGGCGTCACCGGCCGTTCATAGCTGTCAACGTCGCAGCTCTCTCCGACACGCTTTTGGAGTCTGAGTTGTTCGGCCACGAGAAGGGCGCCTTCACTGGAGCGATCGCGGCCCGAAAGGGTCTGTTCGAGCTCGCCGATAGTGGGACAATCTTCCTGGATGAGATCGGCGAGATGCCCTTGTCGACACAGACCAAACTGCTCCGTGTTCTGGAGCAACGGGAGTTCCATCGAGTCGGAGCGGAGTCCACGATTAAGGTCGATGTGCGCATCGTCGCGGCTACCAACCAAGACCTGAAGCAGCTGATCACGATCGGTGACTTCAGGCGAGACCTCTTCTTCCGGCTGAATGTGCTTGGCATCGAACTACCCGCACTCAGGGAACGAAAAGCTGACATCCCGCTACTCGTCGAATCGTTTGTCAAAGATGTCTCCGACCGGAACGACAGGGAGTTCCCTGGAATCTCGCCCGAAGCCATGCAGCTACTCATCGAGTACACATGGCCGGGCAACATTCGGGAGTTGAGGAATCTGGTGGAGTCCATGGTGGTGCTGTCCCACGGACGAGTGATCCGGCCCGAGGACATCCCAGAGGAGGTCCGCGCAGGGCACGGCGGGGCAATGCTGTCTGCACCGGTACCGCGGGTCACTGAGGGTACCGGTGGGACGCTGAGACCCGAGCTCGAGTTCGTTTTTCGGACGTTGGTGGAGCTCCGTGTCGACATGGATGACCTGCGACGGGACTTCGACGTCTATCGAGGGGGCGTCCCCCATGACGGGAGTCGGGCGATCGTCGGTCGCGTGGGGAGCGGAGACGCAGTTCTGTCCACGCGGGGGGAGGACGAAGCACTGGGAGGTATCGAGATCGCGGCGTACTCACCGGGCGTCGTCGAGGACGTCCCTGAGCCCGCGGTGGTGCCGGAGGCTGGTGTGGTAGTGTTCCGGCCCGGCATGACGATCGATGACATGGAGAGGGCCGCGATCGCCGCGGCCCTGGATCAGGTGAACGGTAATCGGAGAAAGGCGGCAGAACTCCTGGGTATCGGTGAGCGCACGCTCTACCGGAAGATTACGAAGTACGACCTCGAAGCCTGACATGGCCTGCTTGGCATTGTTCGGGCGATCTCAGCGGCCGATGCCTGACCGCGCTCGAGTTCGACCTCGCTCCGCCTGGACTCGAGGCAGGATGCCGCTCCAGGCGCTCGTCTGCTCGAGCCCGTAGGCCAGTATCAGGTCGGAACCCAGATCTAGGTCACCAGAGAACGCATAGACCGCCATCTCCGTCTGCTGCTGTTGTACCCGCCGCTGGCCCCAGCTTGGAGTGATCGGCAGGATCGCGAGTGAGCGCATCCGAAGCCCCCGAGAAATGAACTGGACGTCTTCCGGAATAAACCGAAGATCCGCCTGGACTGAGTAGAACGACACGACAAAGAGTGAGCTGCCGGGCGGTGCGGATGAGCGGCTGGCGTCCGCGATCCCCGACAGACGAGCGTAGGTGTCGGGGGCGGTGACTCTAGTGACTGCTTCATCCAGAGGGATTGCTTTGATTTCGAGGCCTCGGCTCACGAGCGAGATCGTGACTTCATCCTGGAGCATCGTCCCAAATCCTGCCGGGGGCAGTTCCTGTGAGCCGACGGCCGAAAATCCGTTCTCGGGTGCAGGGGCGATCGTGCATGCGGATCCGATCAGCACTAGTGCGACGCACCCGACGGAGAGTCGCCTGCTCGGGATCACGTGTCGCCCGCCGATGCCTCGAGTATGTCGTCGAGGGCCCCAAGGAGTGCATCCCGGCCCTCGCCCGTCTTGGACGAAAACGGGATCAACTGCGAGTCGTCCAAGGCCAGCGCCTCCATAGCTCCAGAGATGGCCTGGGCTCTCTCGCTACGCTTCAGCTTGTCAATCTTGGTCAGTACAATCATCGCTGGGAGACCCACATCGGACAGGTACCCGACCATGCGGTGGTCGTGCTTCGTCGGTTTGTGCCTGGCATCGACAAGGTGCACGACCGCGCGAACACCCCCGGACTCCCCGAGATACCACTCAATGAGTCCACTCCAGGCATCCTTCATCTCTCCGGGCACCTTCGCGTAACCGTACCCTGGAAGGTCGACCAGAAAAAAATCGTCATTGACCCGGTAGAAGTTGAGGGCCTGGGTTTTCCCTGGCTTGGCAGAAACGCGCGCGATCTTCGCACGGGTCCGCCGGAGCAGGGTATTGATCAGTGAAGACTTGCCGACGTTCGATCGCCCGGAAAAGGCGACCTGAGGCAGTGTCCCGGGCGACGGGCCGCCCACATTGGCGATCGTGCCCGCGTATTCGACGGTCTTGATCTTCATCCGTGCGGCAGCGGAACCCCGATATCCGGGTTCGTCTCCTTTCGAGCCGAGTCAGGTCGCCGTGCGAGCACCGCGTCCATGACCTCGTCCATGGACTTCACAAGTGTGAATGTCACACTGTCGAGCACTTCGCGGGGAAGCGTCTCCAGGTCGTTCTCATTAGCCTTCGGAAGCACGACCTGCGTCATACCGGTCCGCAGGGCCGCGACCGCCTTTTCCTTTACTCCACCGACGGCGATCACTCGACCCCTCAGAGTGATCTCTCCGGTCATCGCGACATCGGCTCGCGTTGGGGTGTCCGTAAGCGCGGAAATCAGAGCGGTGGCGATCGTAATACCGGCTGATGGTCCGTCCTTCGGAGTCGCGCCTTCGGGGATATGGATGTGAACGTCGATTCTCTTGTGAAAGTGGGAGTCCAGTCCCAACAGCTGGGCGCGTGACCGGGCATATGTGACAGCAGCCTGGGCCGACTCCTTCATGACGTCGCCCAGGGTACCTGTGAGCCGCAGATTGCCCGAACCCTCGACGATCGCGACTTCAACGTCCATAACCTGACCGCCCGCGATCGTCCATGCGAGTCCGTTTGCGATCCCCACCCGATCACCGTCCTCGTCGCGCTCGGGCGGCTGGTAGCTGGGTGGCCCCAAGAGTTTTTTCAGACCGGATGCCTCTACGATTCGTGAACCCTCCGCGCCCTCGGCAACTGCGCGAGCGATCTTTCTCGCCACCTTGGACAGGCGCTGGTTGAGCTCGCGTACACCGGCTTCTCTAGTGTAGCGATCGATGATTTCGTGGAGAGCTTCAGGAGCCAGCGTCACCGCGTTCTCTGGAAGGCCATGCTGCTCGGCCTGCTTTGGCCACAAAAAGCGCTCGGCAATTGCGCACTTTTCCGTGTCCAGATACCCCGGCAATCGGATGACCTCCATTCGATCACGTAGCGGCTCCGGAACCTCCTGGAGCGTGTTCGCCGTCGCTACGAAAAGGACATCGGACAGGTCGTAGTCGAGTTCTAGATAGTGGTCAGTGAACGACCGATTCTGTTCCGGATCGAGCACCTCGAGAAGTGCAGCCCCTGGGTCTCCGTGGAAGTCCCTGGCGAGCTTGTCGATCTCGTCCAGCAGGAAGACCGGATTTTTCGTGCCGCTGCGACGCATGCCCTGAATTATCCGCCCTGGAAGAGCTCCGACGTAGGTCCGCCTGTGGCCGCGGATCTCGGCCTCGTCTCGCACCCCCCCAAGGCTCACCCGCACGAACTCGCGCCCGAGCGCGTGTGCAATGCTTCGGCCCAGTGACGTCTTTCCGACCCCGGGTGGGCCGACCAGGCAGAGGATCGGCCCTCGCATTTCTTTGACGAGCGAAAGCACCGCGACGTGGTCGAGCACTCGCTCCTTCACTTCGCTCAGTCCGTGATGTTCGGCCTCCAGGATTTCGGAAGCGTGTGCCACGTCGAGGTTGTCTTCGGACTTCGCCGCCCATGGCAGGGACACGAGCCAGTCGAGGTGGGTACGGATCACCGCCGCTTCGGGCGCAACCGGGTTCAGCTTCTTCAGCCGCGAGAGCTCCTTCTTTGCCCTCTTTCGCGCGTGAGGAGGGAGGTCTCGCTCCTCGATCTGGGTTGCGATCTCTTCCCACTCCTCGGGCTCGTCGTTGACCGCATCTCGGCCGGAGGATCTCGCCCCAAGGTCGAAGGGCGAGTTTTTCCCTCCGAGCTGTAACTGAATCTGCCGATCGAGCTTTCGCTCGATCCGAAGGATCTCAAGCTCTCGTAACAGCATTTCACCAAGGATCTCGAGCTGTGACTCCAGCGCCGTCGCCTCGAGCACTTCCTGCTTCTCGAGGGAGGGGACGATGAGGTGCCCGGCCACGAGGTGAGCGAAGCGCACCCGGTCCCCGTCGGTTGAGAGCATCGCGGAGAACTCCTCGGGAATGCGCTCATGCAGGCGGGCGTACTCCGCATACAGGCGGCGGACTTTCTCCCATGCGGCGTCGAGGCCTTGGCCGCTGGCGACTAAGCGCGCGATGTCCGCAGCTGAATCCGCGGAGGGCTCGGGCTTGTCGTTGGATTCCGCCCGAGATGCCTCCCGCGGGATCGGCACTGACTCTCCAGGCTCAAGACCCGCATCAAACGCGTCTTCGGCTTCCTGAATCGCGTCAGAAAGTCTGGACGGGGTATAGGGCAGGAGGAGGGAGTCCGGGGGAGGAGCGCTGCGTTCGACATCAACCTCGGCCTCGCGGGACACGAGAAGCTCGATCTTCGCGCGCAGGGCTTCCGTGGTGGTTGTCAGCCGGAGAATCCGCGCCCGACCCAAACCCTCTAGCACCACGCGTGAGGTACCATCCGGGAGCGTCGTGACTTGGACGACCCGCGCGACGGTCCCTATCCGAAACAGATCGTGGCTGGCCGGGTCGTCAACGGACGGATCTTTCTGCGCTACCAAGAGCACTAGACCGTCGTCCTCCTGAGCCGCCTCGAGTGCGGCGATCGAACGGTGGCGCCCAATTAGGATCGGCAACACGATATACGGAAAAAATACGAGGTCGCGGAGCGCCACCACGGGGAGGCGCTCCGGGACTTCTACGTGGTCTTCGGCCCGGATCAGGGTGGCCATGTTCGAGGCGGTCTGCGAGCTCCCGAGGGGTGCTCTGGAGTTCTGTGCGGTTTGCAACGACTGCGTATCGTACGCCCGTGTACCCAGGCACAAAAGGGAGAGCCCCCGGTGACGTGGTCACTGGGGCTTATGTCGCCTAGACAACATCTTTCTGCCGGTTACGCCTCCAGAGCTTGCTCCTGAGCGTGAAGCAGAAGGAGCGGCGAGACATCGTCCTCGATGGACTCTTTTGTGATCACGACTTTCCGTACGTCGCTGCGCGAAGGAATCTCGAACATGACGTCGCGCATCGTTGTTTCGATGATTGAGCGAAGACCACGTGCACCGGTGCTCCGGTCGAGTGTCTTCTTCGCGATGGCTTGAATCGCTTCTGCGTCGAAGGTGAGGCCAACGCCCTCCAGCTCGAACATCTTCTGGTATTGCTTCACGAGCGCGTTCTTCGGTTCCTGGAGAATCTTGGTGAGTGCCTCTTCGTCGAGCTCGTCGAGGTGTACGCTGACTGGCAGTCGTCCGACGATCTCAGGAATCAGCCCGTAGCGCTGCAGGTCTTCGGGCTCGACATATTGCATGAGCCCACCCTCGACGTCCCAGTCCTTCCGTTCTCCGGCTTCGGAATCAGCGAAGCCGATCGATTTCTTGCCGATGCGTGCCTCGATGATCTGTTCCATACCGTCGAAGGCACCACCGCAGATGAACAGAATGTTGCGTGTGTTGATCTGGATGTATTCCTGCTGGGGGTGCTTTCGGCCACCCTGAGGAGGGACACTCGCGATCGTGCCCTCCAAGATCTTCAGAAGAGCCTGCTGAACACCTTCACCCGAAACGTCTCGCGTGATCGAGGGGTTCTCGGACTTCCGCGCAATCTTGTCGATTTCATCGATGTAGACGATCCCGCGCTCGCACTCGGCGACGTTGAAGTCGGCCGCCTGCAGAAGTCGGACGAGAATGTTCTCGACGTCTTCACCTACGTACCCCGCCTCGGTGAGCGTGGTGGCGTCTGCGATGGTGAATGGGACGTGCAGTGTCCGCGCGAGCGTCTGAGCGAGAAGGGTCTTGCCGACACCTGTCGGTCCGACCAGCAGGATGTTGGCTTTGTCGATTTCTACGTCGTCGAGCACCCCCTGATGACTGACCCGGCGATAGTGATTGTACACCGCCACCGAGAGGGCCTTCTTCGCGGTCTCCTGTCCGATCACGTACTGGTCGAGCGTGGACTTGATCTCGGCCGGAGTGGGTGACGGGATAGTCTGTTCCTGAGCTTCCCGCTCCTCTTCCTCTGCGAGGATCTCGTTACAGAGCGAGATGCACTCGTTGCAAATGTAGACGTTCGGTCCGGAAATGAACTTCTTGACGCTTTCCTTGGACTTCCCACAGAAGCTGCAACGAAGATGCTTGTCGGTCATATCGACTCCCTAGTCTCCTGACTACTCGGCATGATCCGAGTCAGCTGGTTTTCCTGCGGCCGGCTGAACAGGACCTTCGATCACCCGGTCGATCAGGCCGTACTCAACGGCCTGGTCCGGGCTCATGAACCGGTCGCGATCTACATCGCCCGCGACCCGCTCGATCGTTTGCCCCGTATGCTTGGCAACAATACCATTCAATTTTTCGCGGATATGCAAGATTTCTTGTGCTTGGATCTCGATGTCTGAAGCCGTTCCGTGTGATCCGCCGGACGGCTGGTGGATCATAATTCGGGAATTTGGCAGCGCATTTCGCTTGCCAGGTTCGCCCGCGGTGAGAAGAACCGCGGCCATGGAGGCAGCCATGCCGACGCAGAAGGTGGACACCGGCGCCCGCAGGTGCTGCATGGTGTCGTAGATCGCGAGCCCGGCGTAGACGCTTCCGCCCGGCGAGTTGATGTACATAAAAATGTCTCGATCTGGATCTTCCGCATCGAGGAAGAGCAACTGGGCGAGGATGATGTTCGCCACGTTGTCGTCGATCCCGGTGCCGAGAAAGACGATCCGGTCCATGAGGAGCCGGCTGAAGATGTCGTAGCTGCGTTCGCCCCGGCTGGTGCGCTCTATAACATACGGTGGGTAGATCGCCATGTGGTTTGCTTGTCCTGTCAGGCTTCTGGTGCGTCGGTGATTTCGGACTGTCCCATCAGGAACCCGAACACAGCGTTCTCGGTCAGTTCCCGTTCCATCGTCTCGAGGCGGCCGGCTTTCTGCAATTCGGCATACACCTTCGCCGGCTCGGTGTTGTTGGCCTCCGCGATCTCTTCGATACGTGCGTCAATATCGTCGTCACTCGCCTGCAGGCTCTGGATCTCCGCGAGTCGTTCGATCACGAGAATCCTCTTTACTGCACTTTCTGCTTCCGGACGGATCTGCTCCCGGAACTCTGCGATCTTCTCGGCATCGACGTTCTCCGGGTTCCCGATGATCTGATCGGAGTAGCGAGTCACCATCGATCCCGGCACCTCAAACGGGTTCGCGTCGATCACGAAGTCGAGAAGTCGGCCACGCACTGCCGCGTCGGCCTGCTGGCCGGCTTCCTTCTCCATGTCCTCGCGGATTTTGGCCTTGAGTTCATCGATCGTCTCGAAATCACCGACCTGTTTCGCCAGTTCGTCGTCCAGGGCAGGAAGGTCCATCGCTCGGCGGGACTTCATAACAACACGGATTTTCTCCGAGTCCCCTCGCCGCTCCTCGTCCGGGAAATCCTCTGGGAACGAGATGTCGAAGTCGCCGGTTTTGCCCGGCTCAAGTGTCCGGATTGCGCCTTCGATATCAGGAATCGCATCTCCAGACCCGACCACGAGGTCGTAGTCCCGCCCCTCGTCAGCAGCTTCGCCGTCGTCGCCGAGGCGGGTGATGCTGACGGAGACCATGTCTTTTTCCTCCGGCACCCCTTCCTCCATCGGCTGCCAGACACCGTTCTGCTCCTGAATGCGCTCGAGAACTCCTTCGATCTGCTCGTCGGTGACCGGCTGTGACGGGCGTTCAACGACGAAACCACTCGTGTTGGACACGTCGAAGACTGGCTCGATGTCGAACGTGATCGCGAACGTCAGGTCTTCTTCAGGCTTGTATTGGAGGTCCTCGATCTCCCCTTCACTGATCGGCCGGAGTTCCTTGGCCGCCAGTGCTTCCTTGTAGGCCGCCCCGATCAGCTTGTCGAGGGCCTCCTGACGAAGGGATCCTCCGAAGCGGGACTCAATGACTTTCGTGGGCACGCGGCCCTTCCTGAAACCCTTCAGTCGGGCTTGGGAAGCGAGCCTGCTCGCGGCTTTGCGTTCTTCGGCCTGCACGATGACGGCGGGCACGGTCACGCTCATGCGGCGTCGCCATCCGTCATGTTCCTCAACGGATATCTGCAGGTTGGATGCGTCCAGATTCATACGGTCACGCGGTCGTTGTGTACTTGAAAGGAGATGGTGCAAAGTGCGAAAGGGGGGACTCGAACCCCCACGGCACGAGGCCACGGGATCCTAAATCCCGCGCGTCTACCAATTCCGCCACTTTCGCGCTTGAGAAAGATATACCCGTGCGGTAGGGGGATGAAGCATGGAGCGCCGAACCCGTTGGTCCAGCGCCCCATATCGTCCTTACTCAGGCCCCGCGAACCGGCCTGGATCTAACGCATGGCCGCTAGGGCATACGGACGTTCACGACTCTCTCTTCGCCGACTCTGTCTAGGAAGTGGAGCGAGATAATCTGACCAGTCTCGATGCCATCGAGTGCCGCCCGAACGTCGGAAGGCAACTGAATATGTTGATCGTTGATCTGGATCAGTTTCGTGCCCCGGTAGGCGGCGACCCCCCGTCGCTCCGCCGCGCTCCCGCGCGCCACGTCGGTGAGGATGACACCGTTTGGGTCATCCCACGCTTCCGCGGCGCCGCTTCCATCCAGAGCCTCGACCTGGATTCCAAGACGCTCCTCGGCATTCCCGGGTGTGGCCACGACTACCGTCGGGATATTGTTGATCGGAGCTTCACCCAGCAGGACGTCGACTTCGGTGCGCTGCATATTCCGGTAGATCGTCAGCACCACCCGATCACCCGGCCGGCGCTCGGCGATCTCGGCCTGTAGCTCAGACACATATCCAACGGGCTGTCCGTCGAGCCCGACGATAACATCTTCCGGCTCGAGGACTCCGATCGACGGTCCCTCGGGAACTCCCTGCACGAGGATGCCCGAGACCGAGGGGAGTCCATAGATTTCAGCGTCCTCTGACTCGACGTCCTCAATCTGGACGCCGATGCGGGGCCGTCGCACATGTCCATACTCAACCAGATCTTCCATAACCCGGCGCGCCAGGTTGATCGGGATGGCGAATCCGTACCCTTGATAGACTCCGGTCGTCGATGCGATCGCAGAATTTATGCCCACGACCTGACCGCGCAGGTTCACCATCGGACCACCGGAGTTCCCGGGGTTGATGACCGCGTCGGTCTGGATGAAGTCCTCGATCGCGTACCCGGAGAGGGATCGATCGAATCGCGGATCGTTGAAGATGTCCTGCTGGAGGAGCCGCAGTCCGCGACCGCGTGCGCTGATGATTCCAGCGGTCACGGTGAAGTCGAGCTGGGTGGATGCACCGAAGCCCGGGTTCCCGATCGCTAGGATCCACTCGCCGACCTTGATCTGATCTGAATTCCCGAAGGCCATTGTCGGCAAATTCTCATCGACGTCGACCTTGATGACTGCGACATCGGTGAATGGGTCCGCGCCGACGATCCGGGCAGGGAAGTAGCGACGGTCGGGGAAATACACCCGCACGTCGGTCGATCCCTCGACCACATGGTTGTTCGTAAGAATATACCCGTCGTTCGAGACGATGAACCCGCTACCGCCAGAAATCGCCGACCGCGGAGGTTCAGCCTCACCTTGGTTCTGCTCATCGAAGAACTGGCGGAACTGCTCAGGTACTTCTTCGCGACTCCTCGGCTGGACGGTCCGCCTGCTTTCGATTCGGACCACCGCTGGCGTGACCGCGTCGGCCAAGTTCGTGAAGGCGTCACTGAGATCGAGCGCCGGCTGAACGGCAGACGCAGGCACCTGGACTTCCGCGGCGATTGAGGGCATCGCATGCGATGCGCTCGTCCACCCCAGCCCGCTCGCAACGCCGACCGCGAGGAGACCCACCGTCGCCGCGACGATGACAACTCGGGACTTGGCCTTCAGAGGGTCATACATCGACTTCTTCTCCGTCATCTATGCGCTCGGAACCGCATCTGGCGGCCGCCGACCATGGTCCAGGATACACGAGAAGGTCCGACTCCGGTCCGGCCTTCTCTTCTACCATACTACACCTGTCTTGGACAGCGATACGGAGTCGGTGAGTTGCCCCACCGACTCCGCCGCCCATCCGTTCTACTTCTCTTCGTCGACGATCTCGTAGTCCGCTTCGACCACGTCTTCATCATCGGAAGGAGCTGCATCGTCCGCGACCTCGGCCTCCTGGTCGTCGAACTCCGCTCCAGCTTCGTCAGCGCCCTCTTCCGCAGACTCCGCGGCCTGGGACTGATACATCTCCTGTCCCGCCGCGCTGAACGCCTGCATCAGTTCATCACGCGCTGTGTTGATTACTTCTAGGTCGTCGCCCTTCAATGCTTCCTTGGCGGCGGTCGTCGCCTCATCGAGGCGGGACTTCGCCTCTTCCCCGACCATCTCGCCCCACTCGGCGCTGTCCTTCTCTACCTGGTACACGAGTGAGTCGAGCTGATTGCGAGACTCGACCTTGGAGCGACGCTCCTCGTCCTCCGCCGCGTTTGCCTCGGCTTCCTTCACCATGTCGTCGATCTCGGTGTCGGACAGGCCACTCGATGCCTCGATGCGGATCTTCTGTTCCTTGCCCGTCGTCTTGTCGAGCGCGGACACCTGCAGGATTCCGTTCGCGTCGATATCGAAGGTCACCTCTACCTGAGGCAGGCCGCGGTGTGCCGGTGGAATGCCGGTGAGCTGGAACTTGCCGATGGTCTTGTTGTCCATCGCCATCTTCCGCTCACCCTGGAGCACGTGGATCTCGACCGTGGTCTGGTTGTCCTCAGCCGTCGAGAACACTTCAGCTTTCTTGGTCGGAATCGTGGTGTTTCGCTCGATCAGCGGTGTCATGACCCCGCCCAGCGTTTCAATGCCGAGGGATAGAGGTGTGACGTCGAGAAGTAGGACGTCCGTTACCTCACCGGCAAGCACCCCACCTTGGATCGCCGCACCGACGGCCACGACCTCGTCCGGGTTCACGCCCCGGTGAGGATCCTTGCCGAAGAACTCCTTCACGATTTCCTGAACCTTGGGGATCCGGGTCGAGCCACCGACGAGAATGACCTCGTCGATGTCGTCGGTCGTCAGCCCAGCGTCCTTCAACGCAGCTGCCATCGGAGGAATCGTCCGCTGGTTCAAGCTCTCCACTAGCTGCTCGAATTTGGCCCTTGTGAGGCTGTAGTTCAGGTGCTTCGGACCGTCCTGAGTGGCAGTGATGAACGGCAGATTGATGTCGGACGACATCGTCGTCGACAGCTCCATCTTGGCCTTTTCTCCGGCCTCCTTGAGGCGCTGGAGTGCCATGGAATCCGTGGAAAGGTCGATGCCCTGATCTTTCTTGAATTCTTCGACAAGCCAGTTGATGATGCGCTGGTCGTAGTCATCTCCACCAAGGTGGGTGTCACCATTCGTCGACTTGACCTCGAAGACACCGTCTCCGAGCTCGAGAATCGAGATGTCGTAGGTACCACCACCGAGATCGAATACCGCGATCTTTTCTTCCTTCTTTCGCTCTAGGCCGTATGCCAGCGCTGCAGCCGTCGGTTCGTTGATGATCCGAAGCACTTCGAGGCCCGCAATCTTGCCGGCGTCCGTGGTCGCCTGACGCTGAGCATCGTTGAAGTAAGCGGGGACGGTGATGACAGCCTGGTTCACCTCGGTGCCCAGGTAGTCTTCAGCGGTCTGCCGCATCTTTTGGAGAATCATCGCACTGATCTCCGGCGGCGTGTACGACTCGTCCGCGTTGGGGATCTTCACCGTGACACGATCTTTCGCGCCCCGCGTCACGTCGTAAGGGACGAGCTTCTCTTCCTCACCTACTTCGTCGTGACGACGGCCCATGAACCGCTTGATGGAGAACACGGTGTTCTCCGGGTTCGTGATCGCCTGACGGCGGGCCACCTGGCCCACGAGCCGTTCCCCATCTTTGGTGAACGCGACCACTGAGGGGGTCGTGCGTCCGCCTTCTGCATTGGGGATCACGACGGGCTCACCACCCTCCATGACCGCGACCACTGAGTTCGAGGTTCCGAGGTCGATGCCGATGACTTTACCCATGCTCTCCTCTTCATGTTGATGTGTTTGTATGTACTGGGCACGAGAAGTGCAAAGGTTATGCCCGTAATAGAGGGGGAGAAGCCGCCGGATTGGCGCGTTTCGTGGTCCGCGCCTGTCACAATGGCAGTCATTCTGTCGTGACACATGATCGGGCGATACTTTTCCGCGCTCTTCCGACCCTCGTCCCCACTTTTTCCGCTTCCTCGCGCGTACCGGCCGATGTTTCCGCTCCGAGATCACAATCCGACTGAGATCTTCCCGATCTTCACGATCGTGATCGGCCTCCTGACGGTGGCCGCGTGGATTCTGGTCCAGTGTTTAGCAACCACAAGCTGGTGGCGGCGAAGAGGGACGGCGTGGTATTGGCCCGGGAGGATCTTGATCACAACGGCTGGTGGTGACCTGGTCCGCGTTTGCCTCCGAGCCTGGTTCGAGGCAATGTCCGGCGCGAGACGCTGGCCTGCGTCTCATCGGACCTCGGGTCCAGTGCCTGACTAGTTGAGAGCTCAACCGAGTACCTGACATGATTGCCGTCGACATGCTGGCGTCCTTGCCCCAGATCGCGGTCCCGGATGCGGCTCTTGGAACACCGATTGTGGATCGCCTCCGGTCCGTGCTTGGACTCTTCGTGCTGGGAGGAATCGCGTGGGCGCTGAGCACGAACCGGTCCGCGATCCAGTGGCGATTAATCGGGTGGGGCGTTGCACTTCAGATCCTGTTCGCGCTTTTCATTCTCAAGACCGCGCTCGGCGAGTCGATCTTCGACGTAGCGGGCGGGCTGGTCGTGGGACTCCTGGGCTTTACGCTGAACGGAGCTGAATTCGTCTTCGGCAACCTTGTCTATGACACCGTACCGGTCGGCATTATTGGTCAAGGCGGATTCGCTGCGATACCGAATCAGGTGGTGCGCACCGGAGCAACGTTCGCATTTTTCGTGCTGCCGACGATCATCTTTTTTTCTGCACTGATGACTGTACTCTATCACCTCGGAATCATGCAGGTCATCGTCCGTGGCTTCGCCTTCGTGATGCAACGGACCATGGGCACATCTGGCGCCGAGACCTTATCCGCGGCCGGGAATGTCTTTGTGGGTCAGACGGAGGCACCACTTCTCATCAAGCCCTTCATCGCGAAGATGACTCAGTCGGAGTTGATGGCGTTGATGACCGGCGGTTTTGCGACCGTCGCCGGTGGGGTGCTCGCCGCCTACGTGGGGATGTTGGTCACCTACTTCCCCGATATTGCAGGACACATGATTGCCGCGTCGGTGATGTCGGCACCGGCTGCCCTGGTCGTTGCAAAATTGATGGTGCCAGAGACTGAAGAATCCGAGACGTCAGGATCTCTCGATATCGTCGTCGAGACGCCTGACGTGAACGTGATCGATGCCGCGGCGCGCGGTGCCTCGGAAGGGTTGCATCTGGCTCTGAATGTCGGTGCGATGTTGCTGGCCTTTGTAGCCCTGATCTACATGTGCAACGGCATGCTCGGCTGGGCCGGATCGCTGGTTGGCCTGACGGATTTGACTCTCGAGAAGATCCTCGGACTGGTCCTCGCGCCCCTCGCCTGGCTGATGGGTGTGCCATGGGCTGATGCCTCGACTGTAGCGTCACTCATGGGCGTGAAGACGGTGCTGAATGAGTTCATCGCCTATCTGCAACTGGCGGGCACCTTGAGTGGAGATCATTCACTACAGCCACGATCGATCATCATCGCGACGTATGCCCTTTCCGGCTTTGCCAATTTCGGCTCGATCGCCGTGCAGATTGGGGGGATTGGTGGCATTGCCCCTGAGCGCAGGCATGACCTCAGCAGGCTCGGTCTCCGAGCCATGGTCGGTGGCTCTCTCGCAGCCTTCATGACTGCGACGGTGGCCGGGATGATCCTCTGACGTGACTGGGGTGTTTGACGCCAACCGGGCTGCGGATTTCATGCGGTCCCGACAAGTGGGCAGTCCTTCTGCAGCGGTTGTTCTGGGATCTGGACTCGCTGAACTGGAGCAGATGCTCGAAGCGTCTGCCGTCGTGCGCATGGATGAGTTGCCAGGTCTGCCTTCGACCACGGTCCAGGGCCACGGCGGGCGGTTCGTCTTCGGTCGCGTTGGATCGAGAGAGGTGCTGCTCCAGGGGGGGCGGTACCACGCGTATGAAGGGCACCCGAACCGAATCTTAACCGCCCCCATGCGCGTCCTCGCCGCCCTCGGGGTCGAGGTCGTGATCATGACAAACGCCGCCGGAGGCCTCAGGTCAGACCTTCGGCGTGGCGATTTGGTTCTCTTGGAGGACCAAGTCAATTTCTCGTTTCGGGCACCTCTCGCAGGACCGGTGGAGGGTTTCGAAGATCGATTCCCCGATATGAGCGCCCCCTACGATCTAGAACTTCAGGGCATTGCTACCGGAGCGGCCATGTCCCTTGGGATTCCACTGTCTCGCGGGACTTACGCCGGCGTGCTTGGCCCTGCCTACGAGACTCGGGCGGAGGTGGGTATGCTTCGAGAGTTGGGTGGCGACGTCGTCGGGATGTCTACCGCTCCGGAGGTCATTGCCGCCCGGGCAGCCGGGCTGCGGGTGCTGGGTCTTTCTCTGGTCACGAACCGTGCGACGGGCCTGGGGGAAGCGCGCATCGCCCATTCCGACGTTCTGGAACAGGGAGCTCAGGCCGGGGCTCGATTGTCGCGGTTGGTCCTCGAGATTCTTCGGACGATCTGAGTGTCGTCGACTCAATCCGTCGGGGCGAAGTGATTCACCGGCCCGTGGCCGCTGCCGAGGCCCGGAGCGCTCCCGATCGCTCGATGGATGAAGCAAACTGCTGCGTCGACCGCATCGGCGACTCCGTCACCGCAGGCGAGCCTTGCGGTGATCACGGCAGAAAGGGTGCACCCGGTGCCGTGAGTGTGGCGCGTCTCAATTCGTGGACGTGGCCACCGGTGCTCGACAGTCCCGTCCCAAAAGATGTCGATGACCTCCGTGTCGAGGTGCCCGCCGGTGACGAGAGCTGCGCCCGCACCCTGATCAACGAGAGCCCGGGCAGCGTCCCCCATCTCGGCCGGGGTCCCGACGGGACGCCCCGTGAGCAGAGAAGCTTCGTCCATGTTGGGCGTGACGATGGTCGCAAGGGGAAGGAGGTGGGTCCGCATCGCGTTCTCCGCGTCCGGTGCCAGAAGGCGATCCCCACTGGTCGCCACCATCACTGGATCCATGACGTAGCCCCGGAGTTGATGCTGTCGAACGGCATTGGCGACCCCCACCGTGATGGCATTAGTCGCGAGCATACCGGTTTTGAAGGCTGCAGGGCGAATGTCCGATACGACTGCGTCGATCTGCGCGAGTACGACTTCGAGCGGAATCTCGTGTATCGTGTGCACGCCGGTGGTATTCTGTGCCGTGACTGCGGTTACCGCGCTGGTTCCGAATACTCCGAACTGATGAAAAGTCTTCAGGTCGGCCTGGATACCGGCACCGCCGCCGGAGTCACTGCCGGCAACAGTCAGTGCTATCGGGGTTTTCGTCGAATTCACCATCATGATGGAAGGTCGCTACGGCCGTGGAACTGAGCCAGCATCGAGCGCGTCTGATCCAGCATCTCCGGAAGCGCAAATCCCGCGAACGTGAAGGACTGGTTCTGGTCGAAGGCGTCCGGGCAGTCACCGAGGCGCTCGATGCGGGGGCACGGGTGTCTTTCGCCGTCGCGGCACCAATCGCCGGAGCGTCTTATATGGGACGGGACGTGGTCGATCGCCTCGCCGATGTCGACGTAGTCGACGTGGACGATAAGACGCTCGTTTCCCTCTCGGACACGGAGCGCCCCCAGGGCCTCATGTTGGTTTGCGAGCAACCCGAGTCCGATGCCAGCCAGGTCGTTGGCACGAGCACGCTGATTCTGGACGCGGTTCAGGATCCAGGGAATGTCGGAGCACTGATTCGTTCGGCGGTCGCATTCGGCTTTGGTGGTGTGGTTGTGCTGGACGGTACCGGGGACCCATGGGGGGCCAAAGCGGTTCGAGCGGCCGCAGGGATGACGTTTCGCATTCCCGTGCACTCCTGTGGTGCCGACTCCGCGATTACGGCGATCAGTGAGAGTGGCTCGACCCTGTACTGTGCCTCTGCCGAAGGCGAGCCGCTCCGAGGCCTGCGACAAGGGCGCGGAACGTCGGCCAGAGGCGTGGGGTTCGCGCTCGTGCTCGGGAACGAGGGGGCCGGGGTTCGGGAAGCGCTTCGAGAGGCAGCAGACTTTATCGTCTCAGTGGAGATGAACGGCGCTGCCGAGTCATTGAACGTGGGGATCGCGGGGTCGATTCTGATGCACGAACTGACACGGACAGACGAGTGAACCAGCGGGAGGCGGAGGGATTGAGCCAGTTGGAGTTGAAATCTTGATTGAGTGGGCCATGCCATTACTGGCCGGGGGGTATGGGTTGTTGATTGGGTCCTTCCTCAACGTCTGCTCGCTCCGCTGGCCGGTTGACGAGTCGGTGGTTCGTCCCCGGTCCAAGTGCCCGAAGTGCAACACGATGATCGCCTGTTACGACAATATTCCGGTAGCCAGCTGGATCGTGCTTCGTGGAAGGTGTCGGTCGTGCGGTGTGCCTGTGTCGATGCAGTACCCGCTAGTGGAGCTCACGACCGGGCTGATGTGGGCAGGAGCCTTCGCGCTGCATGGCCCGTCGTGGGAAGCACTGAGAGGGAGCGTCTTCCTGACGATGCTGTTAGGCATATCTATCTCTGATGCCCGGTTCTACATCATTCCCGACCAGTTTTCGATCGGTGGTGCCGTGATCGGTTTCGGGATGTCTTTTCTTGCCGGTGGCATCGGCTGGACTCAGTCGCTCATGGGAGCCGCCGCGGGATACGGAGTGCTCTGGTTTGTTGGCGCGACCGGCACCTGGATGATCAAGCGGCTGCAGCCGGGCCGGCTGGAGGAAGCAGGCGTCGATCAGGCGATGGGTGGTGGAGATATCAAGATGATGGCGATGGTAGGCTCGTTCCTCGGACTCTGGGGGGTGGCCCTGACCATTTTCCTTGGCTCGGTCGTCGCACTCGTGACGATTCTGTTGCGGGCGATCTTCGCGATGGCAAAGAGCGGTACAGAGAGCGACGAGCTTGAGCGCTTGATCCCCTTCGGCGTATTCCTCGCGGCGGGGGGTGGGGTCGCCTGGGTTTGGGGAGCTGCCCTCGTGAACTGGTACCTGTCGAGCGTGATCGGATTGTAGGCCAGGCCAGGTAGCTCCTCCCCATTATTCGCCCTCCCACGAAACAATAACCAGCCCTCCGAACTACTCCAGTACCGCCGACTGAGCCGATGCGGAAAAGCTCCGGAGCCGGGTCGCAAGGGCGAAGGCGGAAGCGCTGACGAACTCCGGTAGCGCTGGATTCTTACTCATGGGTCGGAGCAGTCTCTCTTATAGCCGCACTGCTCACAGGTGAGCTTGCAGTGGAGGTTCAGCATTTCGTTTCCGCACAGGTCACAGAGGAAAACCTGTTCTTCGGGGGGGAGGTCGCCGGGCGGGCGGGATTTTTCGCGGCGAGGAGGAGTGCTCCCAGCCACGGACGCACTCGGACCGGGTGGTCCCGGTGCGTCACTCACTGGTAACTCGGCCGATACCTGCAGCGAGGTACTGCCGGGATAGCGCCACGTAGTGTGCGCCGCCACCCTTGATCCACTCGGCGGCAGACCCCTCGATGGTTTTTTTAACCACACCGGGGACCCCCGCTACCACGCTTCTGGCTGGTATCTCAGCACGCTCGAGCACGACGGTATTGGCCGCGAGAACACACTCGCTCCCTACCACCGCCCGTTGCAGAATTACCGCATTCATCCCGACGACGGTCCGATCTCCGATGGCGCAGCTTTCGAACTTCGCTCCGTGTCCGACCGTGACGTCCTCGCCAATCACGGTGGGAGCCCAGTCACCTACATGGACAACGCAGTTGTCCTGTACGCTCGTCCGTGCGCCGACGACGATCCCGTGATTCGGGTTGTCGCCTCGAAGCACCGCTCCCCACCAGATGCTGCATTCCGCACCGATCGTCACATCGCCGATGATCACGGCGGTCGGGGCAACGAAAGCGCTGGGGTCAATTCGAGGGACCTTCCCATTAAAAGGTATGATCGTTGGAGTCGGGGTCAGTTCAGCCACCGTCCACGTCCGCAATGTCCAGCTTGGTCACTCTCGCCCGGAGTACCTGGGTATCGGATGCATCGAGCACCTCGATGCGCACGGCTTCTGTCTCGAAGTGTTCGCCAAGCCGTGGTACGTGGCCGAGTTCGTCCAGAATGAAGCCGTTTAGCGATCGGTGCTCGCCCTGCGGCAAGTTCACATCTAGAGCCTCGTCCAGATCGCGCAGGTCTACGCCGGCCTCGCATTCAACCACTCTGTCCGAGATCACCGTGATCTCCTCTTCTTCGACGTCCGTCTCGTCCCGGATCTCCCCGACGAGTTCCTCCAGTACATCCTCAAGCGTCACGAGTCCGTCAATTCCGCCGAACTCATCTGCTACGATGCCCATGTGAATGCGTCGAGCCTGGAAGTCCTGTAGTAACTGGGCGCACGAAGAGGAGCCTGGCACGAAGAATGGCGGGTGCGCCAACTGCGCGAGGGGTACGTCGCGCTCACCCTTTGCGTACCGAGCATAGGCTTCGCGGACGTAGACGATGCCAGTGATGTCGTCTACCGACTCTCGATACACCGGGACCCGACTGTGGGGCACCTCTTCGAGTTCGTCGATCACCTCAGCCAGAGTCAGAGCTTCACTCCAGGCGAAGATGTCCACACGCGGAACCATCACATCCCATGCGGTCAGTTCGTCGAGGCGGAAGGCTCTTTCCACCAGACGATTTTCGCCTGCTTCCAGAAGTCCTTCTTCCTCGCCGATCTCTTGGATCTCTCGCAACTCGCGATGCTCATCCGTGATCGCGTCGTCGTTGGCCCCGAGTCGGTCCTCGAGCTTGTTGACGGGCATCGTGAGCGGTCTCGCGACACGTTCGACGACGAGTAGCATCGGAGAGGCGGACAGAGCGAGTCGCACAGGGCGCCGGGCTGCGATCATGTGAGGAATCAAATCCGCGACCAGCACGACGATCACCATTCCGATCAAGATACTGGGGACGGGGCCCAGCATCCCCCACGTTGACACGTCCGTTAGTGCGATAACCGCCAACGCACTCAGGTTGAGGGCCTGAGTGACCAACCGAACGCTGGCCTGAACGTTCTGCTTATTTCCTCGCAATCGATTGAGTGTCTCCGCTCCATCGAATCCTTCTTCGATAAGCGTACGCACACGGGATCGCCCGATTTGGAACACGGCGTCGTGCACGGCCGTGAGCACGGCCGAGGTAAGTAGTAGGGCAACAACAACGGCCGCAGCGATCGCGATCATCGCCGCACCTCCCGCCGCCGGCTTCTACTCGGAGGTTGGTCTTCTTTCTGTGTCCCTCGACCTACGTCCAACCCTCGCTCTCCTCCAGGAGTTCGCGAATCACGTCCCGCGTGCTTCGACCATCGGCTTCTGCCTCGAAATTGAGAACGAGTCGGTGGGCAAGAACTGCGGGCGCTACTGACCGTACGTCATCATACGACGGGATAGCGACTCCCCGCGACGCCGCCAGAGCTTTCGCGCCCAGCACGAGGTACTGCGATGCGCGCGGTCCGGCGCCCCAAGAGACATATTTTCCGGTGACGCCTGCGGCCTCACTTCCAGGGCGAGTGGCTCGTGCCAGGCGGACAGCAAACGACACCAGGGAGGGTGGCGCCGGAATGCGACGGACCATCTTCTGGAGGTCGATAAGTTCTTTGGCGGAAAGGACCGGTTCGACGGTCTGCTCTTCACCACCCGTCGTGCGCATCGCGATCTCCTCTTCCTCCGACTTCGAGGGGTAGTAGATCGGTAGCTCCAGCATGAAGCGGTCGAGCTGAGCCTCGGGCAAAGGGTAGGTCCCCTCTTGCTCGATCGGGTTCTGCGTCGCGAGCACGAAGAACGGAGGTGGGAGGATGTATGTGTCGCCCGCTGCGGTAACCGACCGCTCCTGCATCGCTTCGAGCAGCGCCGCCTGTGTCTTGGGCGGTGTCCGGTTGATCTCGTCGGCCAGAATGATGTTTGCGAAGATCGGGCCTTTTACGAATCGGAACACCCGGCGGCCCGTCGTTCGGTCCTCCTCGATTACCTCGGTGCCCGTGATATCTGTGGGCATGAGGTCAGGCGTGAACTGGATCCGACTGAACTGAAGATCCAGCGCCTCTGCTACCGTCTGGACCAGCAGCGTCTTGGCTAGGCCCGGGACGCCAACAAGGAGGGCGTGACCGTTCGCCAGTAGAGCAGTCAGCATCTCATCGACCACCTCCTTCTGACCGACAATGCGCTTCTTTACTTGTATGCGCATCTCGTCTGCGACCTCGGCGGCCCGTTCGAGCAGCTCGACGTCGCGGTCAACGAGGGGGGCTTCGGCAGTCGTCGTCATTCAGTAGTTCGCTCCGGCTCCGGAGGTTGTCCGGAGTCTGGCTTTCACCGGTGTGAAAGGCACCCGGGGTCCGGGCGTGGATGGCCGCGAAGATTGAGCCCAACCGCGCGATCCGTCAAGCAGAACGGGACTGGCCGGCCGGCATCGGCAGCATCCAGGAATTCCGAGGTGCTATCGAGCCTTGATTCGAACAAGTGATCGGGGGTATCAAAAACGTGATTCATCCCCGTAAACAGGGGCCTTCAGTCGCTTGCGCTTTTTTTCACAAGGACTACCTTATGATGGCTGGACGGGGTGTCGATTTCATGCGATTTCGGACCCCGGAGGCCCGAAGGAGCGAGGCCTTGATCGACGACCAGAAGGTGTCGGAGCAGCGACGCGAAATGATGCGCGCCTCCGGTCAGTTCATGGGTCACGGTCTTACTTGGGCTCTCGCCGTTTTGCTCTTCATGGGAATTGGTGCATGGGTGGACTCAAAGGTGGGTTCGGCTCCGATCCTCATGGTCATCGGTGCGTTCGTCGGCGGCGGCGCAGGTTTCTACAGCTTGTATTCACATATCGTGATCAAACCGCGTGAGATGGGCCAAGACCCTGAATGAGTGCTTCTCGGAAGTACGCGGCAGCCGGTGTGTGTGCCATTGCCCTGATCGTAGCGGGCCTCTGGCCGTTTCTCGATGTCGCAGCACGGAACGGGGTGCTGGTAGCAGCAGTGACAGCGCTCCCGATTCAGGTAGCGGCCTTCGCGGTCCTTATCCGGTATCGGGGTGAGCTCAATGGCTTTCTCGCGGCCTGGGTGGGCGGGATGATGATCAGAATGCTGGTGGTTGCCGTGGTGGCGGTCGCCGCGGTTAGAACTGATGCGGAGGGTGCGGTACCTATGCTGCTTGCTCTGGTCGGTTTTTTCTTCGGATTACTTCTTCTCGAGCCGGTGTATCTCCGGGGCCGGTCGAACCAGACGGTTGAAGCATAGATGAGGCTTCTGGCGATGCTACAGGGCGGTGCACGGGCCGTTCAGGAACACGGAGCTGCTGAGAGCGGTCCTGATCTGCAGGGCATGCTCATGCACCATCTCCTCGATGGGTCAGAGATCGAGTTCCAGATCCTAGGGAAGGGACCGGTGATTCATCTGCCGCAGTGGGCCCCGGTCCATATCGGCCCGCTCACGCTGGACCTGTCACCCACGAAGCACGTGGTCTTCATGTTTCTTGCTGCGATCATCTGCTTGGCAGTATTTCTGCCGATTGGACGGGCGATGCGAGACAAGTACACCACCAAGGCGCCGACGGGTTTGGCCAATGCCATGGAAGGACTGGTCGTCTACTTCCGCGACGAAGTGGTGCGTAGAAACATCGGCCATGGAGCCGACGCGTTCACGGGGTACATCCTCACGCTGTTCTTCTTCATCCTTGCCATGAACTTCCTTGGGTTGGTGCCGTTCGGTGCTACCCCGACGGGCAACTTCATGGTGACCGGCGCGTTGGCGCTGGTGACGTTCGTTGTAGTCGAGGTTACGGGGATGCGGACCCTTGGCTTCAAGGGCTACATGGGCACGATCTTCTATGCACCCAAGGGCCTGAATCCGGTCGGAACTGTGATCATGCTGATCATCCTGACCCCGGTTGAGTTCCTCGGGAAGCTGACAAAACCATTCGCTCTCATGATTCGACTGTTCGCGAACATGATGGCAGGACATACGCTCGTGCTCTCGCTGCTCGGACTGATTTTCATGTTCGCGAGCGGGGGGCTTGTGGTAGCCGGAGGCGTCACGGTTGCATCGATCGCCATGGTCTCGGGCATCATGATTCTGGAGGTCTTCGTGGCGTTCCTCCAGGCATACATCTTCGCGATGCTGACCTCGGTCTTCATCGGGCTGATTCGCCACGCGCATTAGGTAGCACGCAGTACCAAGTACGAATTTGATTTCAATCCGTCGTTAGACGACAAATTTCCAAGGAAAGCGAAATGCTCTACGGAATGCTCGCTGTTGTTCAGGAAGCGGCTACGGCCTCCGGGGGACTTGATCTTCTCGGTGCCGGAATCGGTATCGGCCTCGCGGTCATGGGTGCTGGCATCGGCATTGGCCAGATCGGTAACGGTGTCGCGCAGGGAATCGCACGTCAGCCTGAAGCTGCCGCGACGATCCAGACTGCCGGGATCATTCTCGCTGCGCTGATCGAGGGCGCTGCGCTCTTCGGTCTCGTCATCACGATCCTCTACAAGTTCTTCTAAGCCGTTTCAGCCACTGCCTTCGGGCGGTAAGAAACGAGGGGTCCGCAGCAGTCTGCCGCGGGGCCTGTGACTAGAAGAACGACGGAGTCATCATGAGAGTGAGTCGAGCTACAACGGCCATGCTCGCGCTGTCGGCTTCCGTGCCCCAGGTACTTTGGGCGCAGGGTGGCGGAGAGGGTGGAGGAGGTCTGTACGATATCAATACGGGTCTGAGCGCCTGGACGCTGGTCGTATTCGGCATCCTCGTGTTCATCCTCGGTAAGTACGCTTGGAAGCCGATCTTGGCGGCGGTCGAGGCCAGGGAGAAGGGCATTCAGGCTGCTCTGGATGGGGCTGCGGCCCGCAACAAAGAAGCGGCTGGATTGTTGGCCGAGCACAAGGAGCAGTTGGCGGACGCGCGTCGTCAGGCCAACGAGTTGATCGCGGAAGGCAAGGCTGTCGGCGAAACAGTGCGAAAGGACATCGAGGAAAAGGCACGTGCCGAAGCACAGAGCATCGTGGATCGGGCGCTTGCGGAGATCGAGCGCGAGCGGGATGCGGCACTCGATATTCTCCGAAAGGAATCCGTCGAACTCGCGCTTGCGGCGGCCTCACGCCTGATCCAGGAGAATTTTGATCAGGCGAAGGATCGCCAGCTCGTCGAGCGGTATCTGAGTGAGCTCGGGGCCGGTGGGCGAGTAGACACGTGAGAGATGAGACCGTAGCGAAGAATTACGCCGAGGCGCTCTTCGAGCTCGCGGGTCGTAATGATGCGCTGCAGGGGTATGGCGATGCGATTGAGACGATGGCCTCGTTTGTTGACAGGGATCCGAAGTTTCGGGTTTTCCTAGAGACACCCCGGATCGACGATGCCGACAAGAAAGAAGTCGTACGCAAAGCCTTTGGCGAAGCCTTGCCGAAGCATGTCGTGAACTTCGTTCTCGTAACGATCGACAAGCGCCGCCAGCGGTTGCTTCGCTCGATCGCGGCGCAGTACCACGCGCTTCTCGATGCCCACATGGGTCGAGCGCACGTTCAGGTGACAGTGGCTCGTCCGACCGATGATGCTACGAAGACGATGATCGCTGAGAAGATGTCGGCGATTCTCGGGATGGAAGCGATTCCCCATGTCCGGATTGATCCCGGCATTATCGGGGGACTCGTTGTTCGCACAGGAGACACGATTTACGACGGATCGATTCGCCGCCGCCTCGACGGAATGCGTCGACGGTTGCTTCAGGCTCCGCTGCCCGCCGCCGGCGGTGCAGCCGAAGCTTGATCGATTCATAACTCTTAGGACCACATAGAGATGGCCAACGACTCCCAGCTCCGCGCCAGCGAGATCAAGGACGTCCTTCTCAACGAGATTGAGCGCTACGAGGACGAGCTTCAGGCCGAGGAAATCGGCGAAGTCCTTGAGGTGAAGGATGGTATCGCTCGTATCTACGGACTCACGAAGGCGATGGCGTCGGAGATGCTCGAGATCACCTCGTCAACCTCCGGTGACACCGTTACCGCGCTCGCGTTGAACCTCGAAGAGGACAACATTGGCGCGGTCATCATGGGTGACTGGACGAGTCTCCATGAGGGCGACCAGGTCCGCCGGACGGGCCGCGTGCTCGATATCCCGGTCGGGCCGGGGTACCTAGGCCGAGTCGTCGACTCGCTGGGTGAGCCGCAGGATGGACACGGACCGATCGACGGAATCGACGGCTCGCGCCAGATCGACATCGTGGCGCCGGGCATCGTGAAGAGGCAGCCGGTCAGCCAGCCGATGCAGACGGGCATCAAGGCCATCGATTCGATGATCCCGGTTGGTCGTGGACAGCGCGAGCTGATCATCGGGGATCGCGGGACGGGCAAGACGGCCGTCGCGGTGGATGCGATCATCAACCAGAAGAACACTGACGTCATCTGCATCTACTGCGCGATCGGTCAGCGGGCCGGTAAGGTGCGTAGCGTGGTGGAGACGCTGCGTGAGCACGGGGCGATGGACTACACGATCGTCGTGACTTCGAACGCGTCCGATCCGGCGCCCATGCAGTACATCGCACCCTACGCAGCGACGGCGCTCGGTGAGTACTTCATGTGGCAAGGCAAGCATGTTCTCGTCGTCTACGACGATCTCTCGAAGCAGGCTCAGGCGTATCGTCAGTTGTCGCTGATTCTCCGCCGGCCTCCGGGACGTGAAGCGTATCCCGGTGACGTCTTCTATCTCCACTCCCGGCTATTGGAGCGCGCCGCCAAGCTCTCTGATGAGATGGGTGGCGGGTCGCTTACCGCCCTTCCGATCGTTGAGACGCAGGGTGGCGACGTGTCGGCGTATATCCCGACCAACGTCATTTCGATTACGGATGGTCAAATTTTCCTTGAGCCAGACTTGTTCAACTCAGGGGTCCGCCCAGCGGTCAACGTCGGAATTTCGGTGTCACGAGTTGGTGGTGCAGCCCAAATCAAGGGCATGAAGAAGGTCGCGGGACGCCTTCGTCTCGATTTGGCTCAGTACCGCGAGCTTGAAGCCTTTGCCCAGTTCGGCTCTGACTTGGATCCCATAACCCAGCGTCAGCTGGCCCGGGGTGCGCGGACCGTGGAGATGCTGAAGCAGCCGCAATACCAGCCGATGGCGGTGGAGAATCAGGTCGCGGTGATCTACGCAGTGACTAACGGTCTGCTCGATGACATCGAAGTGTTGAAGGTTCGTGATTGGGAGCGCGGCTTCCATGAGACCATGGGCGCGAAGCATCAGGACATCCTGGATGGCATCCGCACCGGTGGTCAGCTCACGGATGAGCTGACCAAGCAACTGGTCGCAGCGATCGAGGCGTTCAACGCTTCATTTATGGCTGAGCAGGAAGCTCTCATGACCTCGGCCTGACGCAGACCACTTCGACCAGATAAAGAGGGAGAGACGACGTGGCAGGCGACGCGGACGTAAAACGCCGGATCAAGTCAGTTGAGAACACTCGACAGATCACGCGCACTATGGAGCTTGTGGCGACTTCGAAGTTGAAGCGCGCGACGGACCGAGTGCATGCGGCGCGTCCTTATGCGGATGCGCTCCACGAGATCGTAGGGGGGCTGTACTCCCCGGAGCTGAGTGAAAAGTACCCGATCCTTCGCCGTCCGGACGAGGTGAAGCGGGCTGCAGTTCTGTTGCTCACTGCGAATCGCGGACTCTGCGGTGGGTTCAATTCGAACCTGATCAAGCAGGCCCGGAACGTCATGGACGACCTTCGGGGGCAGGGAATTGAGGTGGAGCTGCACATCGCTGGAAAGAAGGGCGTGGCGTACTTCCGTTTTCGTGGTGAAGAGATCACGACGGAGCGGATCGACGTCAGCGACCATCCGACGGTGGAAGATGCGGAACAGATTGTTGCCCCCGTACGAGATCGTTTCGAGAACGGTGACGTGGACGCGGTCTACCTCGTCAGTTCGAAATTTTACTCGGCGATGTCCACTCCGCCGTACACGCGTGATCTCCTGCCGATCACCGGTGAAGAAGGCGCGTCGTCAGCGGATGTCTATATCCTGTCGCCGAGTGGGGACATGATTCTGGAAAGGATTCTCCCAGCGTACATCCGCAACGCCGTCTACACGGCGCTGGTGGAGAACGCCGCCGGGGAGCAGGGCGCCCGGCGCGCGGCGATGAAAAGTGCAACCGATAACGCCGGTGATGTGCTTGAGCACCTCACTCGGTCCTACAACCGGGCCCGTCAGGCCCAGATCACGCAGGAGATCGCCGAGATTGTCGGCGGCTCCGCCGCCCTCGAGTAGGGATACAGGGACATCATGACTGATTCTACAGGAAAAGTCGTTCAGGTCATCGGTCCGGTACTCGACGTTGAGTTCGACGCCGCGCACCTGCCCGAGATCTATAACGCGCTCTCGCTCAAGACGACGAACGAGGCCGGTCAGGAAATCGAGGTGGTCGCCGAGGTGCAGCAGCACATCGGTCGAGGCCAGGTGCGTGCCGTCTCAATGTCGTCCACCGATGGTGTGACGCGCGGTATGGACGTCACCGATACCGGTGCCTCGATCTCGGTACCGGTCGGCGAGGCCGCACTCGGTCGAATCCTCAACGTGCTCGGTGAGCCGGTTGATGAGATGGGTCCGGTCGGAGGTGAGAATGCTGCCGAGGTCGAGCGTTGGCCGATCCATCGGATGGCGCCGAAGTTCGACCAACTTGAGCCGAAGACCGAGATCTTCGAGACGGGCATCAAGGTCGTGGACCTGTTAGCTCCCTACGTGAAGGGTGGAAAGACAGGTCTCTTCGGTGGTGCTGGTGTCGGAAAGACGGTCATCATCATGGAGCTCATCAACAACATCGCGATGGAGCACGGTGGGAAATCCGTGTTCTGTGGCGTTGGAGAGCGGACGCGTGAGGGCAACGACCTCTGGCTCGAAATGAAGGAGTCGGGCGTTCTCGAATCGACGGCTCTCGTTTACGGTCAGATGAATGAGCCTCCGGGAGCCCGCCTCCGGGTTGGACTCTCAGGCCTTACCATCGCTGAGTATTTCCGAGACGTTGAGGGCCAGGACGTGCTGCTCTTCGTCGACAACATCTTCCGCTTTACTCAGGCGGGTTCCGAGGTGTCGGCGCTGCTTGGCCGTATGCCATCTGCTGTGGGATACCAGCCGACGCTTGGTACCGAGATGGGTGAGCTGCAGGAGCGTATCACCTCGACCGCTTCAGGCTCAATCACATCGGTGCAGGCGATTTACGTTCCAGCCGATGACCTTACGGATCCGGCGCCGGCGACCGCGTTTACGCACCTCGATGCGCAGACCGTTCTGTCGCGAGCCATTTCGGAGCAGGGCATCTACCCGGCCGTTGATCCTCTCGATTCCAGCTCGCGGATCATGGATCCGCAGTTCGTGGGTGAGCGGCACTACAACGTTGCAACCCAGGTTCAGGCGATCCTTCAGCGCTACAAGGATCTTCAGGACATCATCGCAATTCTCGGAATGGACGAGCTGACCGAGGAAGACAAGATCATCGTCGGGCGGGCTCGTCGTATCGCTCGCTTCCTGTCGCAGCCGTTCTTCGTGGCGGAGCAGTTCACCGGTATTCCCGGCCAGTACGTGAAACTCGACGAGACCATCGAGTCCTTTGAACGTGTGGCAAACGGTGAGTTCGATCACCTCCCTGAGCAGGCCTTCTACATGCAGGGTGGTATCGAGGGTGTGATCGCAGCAGCCGAAAAGCTCGCGGCCGAGGGCTAGAACATGGCCTCGCTGAACGTGCGCGTCGTGTCGCCTGACCAGATCGTCTTCGAGGGCGAGGCGTCCGCGCTCGTTGCTCCTGCCTGGGACGGGCAGGTTGGCGTTCTTCCGGGGCATGCTCCGATGCTGACACTTATCGGATCCGGTGAACTAAGTGTCGATCGTCCCGGTGGCGGGACCGACACCTTCCATGTGGCCGGCGGGGTGCTCAAGGTCGAGCGGAATACCGTCACGCTCCTCACCGAATACGCTGGTGATGAGCCGGCTCCGGCGGAGCTGGCCGTTTCTGTGGCTGTGACCGAGGACACTGAGTAGAGGGGACGTCAGTGTGACAACCGACATTGCGATCACCGAGCGAGGGACCGTCGTCAGTTGCGGGGATTCACGGAATTTTGAGCGGACCCACGAAGCAATCGCTGCTCTCGCAGCTAGTAAGGGATTCTCAGAGGATCTTCCGACCGTATGGGATTTGTCTGCCGTTACCCCGGGAATCCTCTCAGCCGATCACATGCGAGCATTCTCTGCTCCCGTGTCCAGGGTTAGGGAGGGAACCGCTCGTCCACGCGTCGATGTGGTGGCGCTTCATGATGCGGTGTTCGGTGAAGTAAAAATGTTCACCGTCGTGAATGCTGACCGGATTCAGGCTGCACTTCCAGTCTGTCGCGACATCGAAGAGGCGAAGGTCGGGGCTTTCTCGCTGGATGACGGCGCCGGCGCGGACGCTAGCCACCAATGAAGCTCGACCTCCACATCCACACCACTGCCTCAGATGGATCGTGGTCTCCGGCTGCCATCGTCCACGCGGCGGTCGAGGGCGGCTTGGATGTCATCTCTATCACCGATCACGATACGACGGCTGCGGTCGCGTCTGCGCAGGAAGCGGCAGGCTCGGCCCGTCTGCAGGTGATCCCCGGCATCGAGGTGTCTTCGACGCATGTCGGGCGCGACATCCATGTCCTTGGGTATTTCGTGGATCCGGGATCTGACGCCATGCAGGGACATGCGGTTCGAGCTGGGCGCCGTCGAGAGAGTCGAATGAAGGAGATGATCGAGCGACTGGACGCCCAGGGCGTCCATGTGACCTTCGCCGATGTAGAGCGGGCAGCTGGCCCCGACCGCGTCGTCATTGGTCGCCCCCATCTGGCTAAAGCGCTGGTGGAGGCCGGGTACGCTTCATCGTCGCCGGAGACCTTTCGTACTCTGATAGGCGATAACAACGACGCCTTTGTGCCGATGCATCTCCTCGACCCGATGGAGGCGGTCGAGTTGATTTTGGCCTCGGGCGGTGTGCCGATCTGGGCCCATCCTCCGGGAGACATGGTGGATGGGCTGCTGCCACTGATGAAGGAAGCGGGGCTCAGGGGTCTGGAAGTCTACCGTCCGAGGACCAAGCGCACAGACCTGCTCAGGCTTGAATCGATCTGCAAATCGACCGGGCTCTTGATGAGTGGTGGATCGGACTGGCACAATCCGGACTATGGAACGGCCTTGGGCGACTTCCACGTGGACGCGAATGAGATCGAGGCGTTGCTGAGGGTGGGCGGGCTCTAGAAGCAGGGAAGTCCAGCCCCTTCCGTTAGTAGGTCCGCGCGTCAGCTGAAGGGTCGGAGTAATGCACGCACTGCCTCGCTCGGATCCGGGGCACCCATGACCGCCCTGATCACCGCGACCCCTGCGGCACCCGTCTCGTCAGCGATCTCTCTCGACCTGACCACTGTGACGCCGCCGATTCCGACGACGGGTACATCTACTGCCAGTATGACTTGTTCCAGTCGGTCGATTCCGATCGCCTCGCCCGCATCGGATTTGGTGGCGGTCCGATAAACGGTTCCACATCCGAGATAGTCGGCGCCCTCGGAGACGAGGCGGTGAGCCTCTTCGGGATCGTCCGTGGAGGTGCCGATGAGAAAGCGTTTCGGCACAATGGGTCGTATCGCCGCGACGGGAATATCGTCTGGCCCGACATGCACTCCGTCCGCACCGATGGCGAGCGCAACGTCTAGGCGGTCGTTGATGAAGAGCAGGGCCCCCGCTGCACGAGTGAGCGGGAGAAGAGCCCGACCGGTGGCAGCCAGTTCCCGAGCTGGCGCGGTTTTGTCACGTAGCTGAATCGAGGGTGCACCAGCGGAGACCGCCGCCTGCACGACGTCGAGGACGGTTCGTGGCTTCGCGATGTCAGCGTCGGTGATGACGATCAGCCGGAGACGGTCACGGAGATTAGCGGTCGTCATGCACCTGACGATGACCCGGTATCAGGCACCTTCTCTCGCCTTACGGGAGCTGGCTTTGGCGGCGTTGTGCTCAGCCAATGTAGCTGTGAAGACGTGCGATCCGTCCGGCCATGCGACAAAATACCAGAGATCATGCTCCTCAGGTGTGAGCGCAGCGTCGATGGCAAGTTCGCCTGGCTGGGCGATGGGTCCGGGAGGCAGCCCAGGCTGGGTGTAGGTGTTGTACGGGTTGTCCGCGACCGAGTCGATGGCCGCGTAGAGCAGCCGAGCCCGATATCCGCCGAGCGCGTAAATTACAGTGGGGTCAGCCTGGAGCAGCCAATGTTCGCGGATCCGGTTTGCATACACGCCCGCAATTCTGGGCATCTCCGAGACCTGCCTCGCCTCAGTCTGGACGATAGACGCCAAAGTGATCACGTCTCTTTCGTTGCGGTCTCCCAGAGCTTCGCGTCGTGCCGGGGTCCAAACCGCCTTATACCGATCAACCATCGCCCCGACCACGGCGTCCAGCGGGACGCCGCGCGCGAAACGATACGTATCAGGGAAGAGGTAGCCTTCGACCGTGGGTCCAGGCACGCCAAACCGCTGGGCGAGGGCCGGGTCACGGAGCGCCGCGACAATCTCTGTTTCGGAGTCGCCCGTGAGCTCCGCGAGCGTGGGGACCATCTGCCAGATGGCGAGCCCTTCGGCGAAGGTGACCGCAATCGTCTCTACCCCACCCCGTGTGAGCTGCCGCAGTGCTGATCGGACAGAACTTCCGGTCTCCATTATGTATGTGCCGGCCTTCAGGTCACGATCTGCGCCCAGGACGCGGGCGTAGAGGTGAAAGCGTTTCGCACTCCCGATCACATGGTGATCTTCAAGGATCCGGGCCACGCGCGGTGAACCGGCTCCTAGTGGGATCTCGACGGTGACAGGGGTGCTCGGCCGTTGTTCGACAAAAAAGACTGTGGCCATCGCAACGATCGCGACCGCGGTCGCCAGCCGAACCCTGCTGCCGATTCTCACCGGGCGATGCCTGGGTTGTCGAGCCAAGCCTGGAGGATCAGCTGTGCAGCGACCGCGTCGACACGCCCCTTCTGCTCCCGGACGTTCTTGGGAAGATCCATACTACGGATGGCTCGCTCTGCCCGGACCGAGGTCATACGCTCGTCCACATATGCCACGGGGACACCGAGCCGCTCACCCAGAGTATCCCCCACTCGCCGGACTTCTGCGCACCAATCGTTCTCCGCGCCGCTCAGTCCGAGGGGCAGCCCGACGATGACATGCCCGACGTTGTGTGCTCGTCCGATTTCCGCCATCCGAGAGATCGGGGCGCGCTTCCCAGTTCGGCGTACCAGCGTCTCGAGTGGCGTGGCTAACGTATTCGTTGGATCACTCACCGCGACGCCTACTCTCTTCTCACCGAAGTCCACACTCATCGCCCGGGAACCGCTCAAGGGATCAGAGAGCCTCGAGGGCGGCGTTCAAGTCCTCGCCCTCGAGAAGGTGTCCGTGGAGGTTGTGGATCGCCGTCTCAGAGCCGAACGCGAAACCACAGGAGCCATCACCTCGGGTTCGACATTTGACCTCGAGCACCGCAATCGGGCCTCCTGTGAGCTGTGAGAGAAGGCCGGAGAGAAATCCTGTACTGAAACTACAGGACCCATCAGACGTGACATTATCGGGAGAAGCTTCGGCCCAGTCGGAGGAGCCCAGAAGCCCGATCCCTGGGTGCGGGTCGCTGCGTGTCAGCGTGCCCCAGCCGCGCTTGGAGAAGTAGTCGGTGAGGTTGGACCAAAAGCCGCTCACACTGAGGTTGAAAGCGTGGCCTCCCGCCTCCTGATTTACGTTCCCTGCCGCCGCGAGGCCTGCCTGGTACCCTGCGTGGTGGAGGGCACGGACAGTTTCGAGCGCGCCGGCCGCCTTCGCCAATTCGGTGCGTAGCGAGTCGAAGACAGAGACCGGTATCGCGATCTCGCGGGGTCCTCCACCGTTTCTGCTCATCGGGTCTCCTCGTGCATGTTCTCTTGGGGCGTGGCATGGCTAATATAAACAACAAAGTGCGACCATCGCTGGAGGCACAACATGAATTCCGATCAGGAAGGTCTGGTCGTCAGTTTCGCATTGGGCATCGTGCTCGGTGCGATCATCGGCACGGGAGTGGGGTTGCTTGCTTCGCCTCAGTCGGGGAAGCTTCCCCGACTGACGGTTACTCGTCGGGCCAGACGAGTCCAGGCGGCGGCATCGGGCAGTCTCGACCACCTCGCCCCGACCTGAAGGCGAAGATCGACGACGCCGTCTCCGGGGATCAAGAACGGGTCGGGTAAAAAGCGACTCAGCTCCTCGACCGTTCGTGCCCAAAGATGTGGCCTAGTTCCTGCTGCCCCGTACTCGCGGGAATCGGAAGCGTCGGTTCGATCGATCGCACAGATCGGTGGGCTCCGTACCGGGGATGTAGTACTCCATGTACTGGTCCTCCTCCGGGCACCAGCGCGAAGCCAGCTGCCCTGTCTTTCGATCCACGAGAAGGGCGTTGAGTCCCTCCGGCATGGGCCACTCTTCCGGGATGGCGAGAAGGGGCAGTGCCTCTTCCACACCATTCTCTTCATCGGCCTCCACACCAGCGTAAACGCGACGCATGAATGCCCCCCAGACGGGGGCAGCCAGCGCACCACCGGTTGCCACAGTGCGGCTATCCAGGTCAAAGATTGGCCTAGGGTTATCCATGCCGAACCACAGCGTGGCCAGCAGGTTGGGAGTAAACCCGGAGAACCACACGTCCGTGCCATCGTTCGTCGTCCCGGTCTTGCCCGCAGCCGGCACGGAGTAAGGAAGGCCAGCGCGAACTCGAACCGCGGTCCATGCTGTTCCGCGGCGGACGACGTCCTGAAGCATGTCGACCACGATGCGTGTCGGAAGGCTGTCGAGGACCACGGTCCGCTCAGGCTGAGGTTCCCAGACCACTCTGCCCGCATCGTCCTCTACGCGCAGAATCGGGAACGGACGGACTTTGGTCCCCATGTTGGGAAAGGCCGAATACGCTTCTGCGAGCTGGAGCGGAATCACCTCTGCGGCTCCGATCGTCGTCGAGGGATATCGCTCGATCTGTGTACGGATTCCCATGCGCTGAGCCGTCTGAGCGACCGTCTCGATTCCGACTTCCTCCCAGCCGAGCTTGATCGCGATCATGTTCGTCGAGGTGTACAGCCCTTCGCGAATCGTCATGGGCCCCTTGAACTCGTTTCCGAAGTTGGAGGGGCGCCAGTCCTCGCCTTGCAGCTGCGGATAGACGACCGCGTTGTCTTCAAGGACGTACGATGCCGGAATGCCGGTGTTGATCGCGGACGTATAAACGAATGGCTTGAAGGCAGACCCCGCCTGACGTTGAGCCAGACGTGCGCGGTCGAACTTCGACTGCTGGTAGTCGCGTCCGCCGATCATCGCTTTCACATGTCCCGTCTCGGGATCGAGAGCAATGAATGCACCTTGCAGGTACGGGGTCGAGCCAGGGAACTCGGCAACGGTGTCGAAGTCGGCGAAGATCGGGTGCTTGAACCGATCGTCCGTTTCGATGTCATTCCATCCGACCTCCATCGCCGCCCTCGCCGCCGACTGCACCTCAAAGTCGAGCGTGGTATAGACGCGGAAGCCACCGCTGTAGATCTCCGACCCGAAGCGGTCGTCCAGAATTTGTCGGACCCACTCCTCGAAGTACGGGGCGATCCGTGTGACATCGCTCTCAGGCTCCGATTCGGGGAGAGGGAAGGCCTTCCACCGCGTGGCTTCGGCGCTCGTCAGGTACCCCTCAGTCGTCATGCGATCGAGAACGAGGTTCCTGCGAGCCTTGGCCCGGTCGGGATATCTGAACGGATCGTAGCGTGCCGGGACATTGAGAATGGCGGTGAGGAGCGCGGCTTCAGCCACGTTCATGTCCATGGCGTCCTTCCCGAGGTACCCGCGCGCCGCATTCTGGAAGCCGTACCCACGGCCCATGTAGATCTCGTTGAGGTACGCTTCGAGGATCTGATCCTTCGTGTAGGACGCCTCCAGTTCAAGGGCGACTTGGACCTCCTTGAGCTTTCGCACGTACCGACGGTCGAACCCGATCTCATCGAACATGTTTCGGGCGAGCTGCTGGGTGATCGTGCTCCCACCACCCTGCTCCCGACGGAATGTCAGAACACCGAGGATGGCCCTCGTGATGCCGATGGGATCAAAGCCCCGATGCTCGTAGAACCGTTTGTCCTCAGTGGCGACGATGGCCTGCGCCACGTAGTCGGGCAGGGCCTCAATGGACATCGGCGTCCGCCGCTCGAATCCGATTTCAGCTATCTGTTGGCCATCGTGCGTGAGGACCTTGCTCATCTGCTCATGCTGGAAGGTCCTAATCTGTGCGATCGACGGACACTCGTTTCCGGCACAGAGGTTCTGCCAGGCCCCCCACGAGCCCCCGAGTCCAAGGGCGGCGATGAAGGTCGCCCCGAGGAGAAACTCCGTCGGATACCAATAGCGGGAGAGTTTGGCGGCGATGCCTGCTTTGCCACCGTTCTTCGATCTGGGTTTTGCGCGTGCCATCATGGTCAGGGGATCTCTCGGGCCTCGATTAGGAGCATGACTCAAATGATTGCAATTCGAGTGCCATGCCCCGTAACAGAAGGAAGCTAGCCTTCTAGCGGGGCGAGCCTCAAGCATATTCGCCACGGCTCCAAGACAGACGTGTACCTCTACCTATCTGCCTTGACCAGCGTCACCGCTCCGACCAAGCTCTGCTGTCACTCCGCGCTCACGCCTCGCCTTGCTGATGAAGCCGATTCGTCAATTGTCGACTGCACTGATCTGCCTCGCCGCACTCGCTGCGGGGTGCGGCGCTCAGGCAGGATCAGAGCTCGTCGTATCGTCTGACCGGGAGCTTCGCAGGCTCGCGGCCGAAGTCCTTCCAGATATTGCCGAACGCTCGGGTATGGAGCTCAAGGTACCGGTCCGGCTCGAAGTTCGGACGCGCGACGAACTCGAGCGATACCTCGAGTTCAAACTTGATGAGGAATTGCCGCCCGAGGAGGCTCAGGCGAGGGTCGACGTTTATGCAATGCTGGGGCTGCTTGACCCCGATACAGATCTGCGGGCGCTCCTGCTCGGGCTGTACGGCGAACAGGTCGCCGGTTTCTACGAGCCTGATTCGACCGCCTTTTTCGTCATCGAGGGTCAGTCGGTAGCGACTCTGCGGCCGCTACTCGTGCATGAGCTCGTGCATGCGGTTCAGGATCAGTCCGTCGATCTGAGAGCACTCAGCGACTCTGACCTGGGGAACGACCGGGCGACGGCTGCAATGGCGGCCATCGAGGGACATGCGACGCTGGTGATGTTCGAGTATCTCGCGGAGCAGATGGCGGGTACACCACTCGACCTAGCCACGGTATCAGATTTTGCCGCTCAGATACGACCGGCGCTTGAGGCCACGGCACAATTCCCGGCGCTGGCGAGTGCGCCGAGGATCATTCGGGAGTCGTTGCTTTTTCCCTATGTCGAGGGTGCGATTTTCGCTCATGGTCTGTGGAGCGAGACGGACCGAGTGGTTCCTTTCGGTGACGCGATGCCGCTGTCCACTGAACAGGTGTTCGATCCGGCCGCGGCATCTCCGGTTGAGCTCGCTGTTGAGGTGTCCGGGGCCACGCAAGTGCTGACGGATGTCCTCGGGAGCCTCGAGTTGGGGATTCTCATCGAGGACGTGCTTGGCGTCGCGAAGGGAGCCGGAGGTCGTGCGGGGGGCATGGCTGATGGGTGGGACGGCGATCGGTTTGTTCTGGTGGACGTCGCCGGCGAGGGGCGCGCGCTCTCGTTTGTCACGCTCTGGGACAGTGAGAAAGCTCGAGACGCGTTCTCTAATCGTGTCGAGGTGCGAGGCGAGCACTTCGGAGCAGTGCCTCGAGTGGAACGGACGAGCATCGAGGGACACCCCGCATCGATCCTGAGCGTGGGGCCTGACTTCTCGGCTCACTTCACCCTCGCGGCATCGCGATAGATCTGATGTCAAAGGCCCTGCCGAATGAACTTGGTCGAGTTATGGTCACCAGTGGGGCTGGTGACTATCCGGTGATTGTCGGCCCGGGTACGACCTCAGGACTTCCAAGCCTACTTCTCTCGCTCGCCGCCCCCCACCGTGTCGCGATGATCACGGACAGTCACGTTGGGCCTCTTTATGCTGATGCACTGGCCGCGACATGTCGGGCGGAGAGCTTGGACGTTGAGGTGTTCCAGTTCGAAGCGGGCGAGGCTTCAAAGACAAGGAAGACCTGGGCAACCTTGACTGATCAGATGCTCGAAGCGGGCATGGGTCGAGATACTGTGGTGGTTTCGGTCGGTGGTGGGGTGTCGACGGATCTCGCGGGCTTTGTGGCCGCAACATTTCTCCGCGGGGTGCCGGTAGTGCAGGTGCCAACGAGCTATCTGGCGATGATCGACGCCTCGGTCGGAGGCAAGACTGGAGTGGATGTGCGGGCCGGTAAGAATCTGGTCGGTGCGTTCCACCCCCCCTTGGCAGTCGTGATCGATACCACCTTGCTCGAGACCCTTCCCGTCGCGGAGCGTGCACAGGGGCTGGTTGAGGCACTGAAGCACGGGGCGATCAGAGACGAGTCCTACTTCGACGCTCTGATTGGCGACCTCGGTGCGCTGCTTGCGGCGGAGCCGATCCGGGCAGCAGAGGTCGTGCTGTCTTCCGTGCGGATCAAAGCGGAGATCGTTGGGCAGGACGAACGGGAGAGCGGAGTCCGCCAGATCTTGAATTTTGGACATACGATTGGACATGCGATGGAGGCGGCCTCCAGCTATGTCCTCGGCCACGGTGCTGCCGTTGCCATGGGCATGAAGGGGGAGGCGGCTGTCGGAGAGGCTCTGGGGGTCACCCAGGCCGGGACACGCCGTCGCCTGGACGACGCCCTCGCCCCGCTTCTCAATGTTGCAGGAGAAGATCCGCGGTGGATCGCGTCGACGCTGGACGTCGATTCTGTGATGAGTTTTCTCTGCAAAGACAAGAAGGCTCGCGCAGGGAGGCCTCGGTTTGTGCTACTGGAGCAGATTGGTACCGTCGCGGCGGGCAAGAGATGGACGCATGCAATTCCGAGTGATCTCGTGCAGGACTCGGTTCTCGGAGCAACACAGTGACCGGTCTTTCATTGTAGTGCGATCATCTATAATAGTCTCGCAGACCTCACCCCTTCGGAGGTGCAATGGCGCTCACCGAACAGGTTGACGGTTCCACCATAGCGTCGGTTCTCGCGACACGTGCGACGACCGATTCGGGTCGTCCCTATCTGCTATTCGACGAGGACCTTTACAGCTACGGGGCCGTAGACACGCACGCCGAAGCGCTCGCGGCTGGTCTGGCGGGTCTCGGAGTGGAACCGGGGGACCGTATCGCTCTCGTACTGCCGTCCTGCCCGGAGTTCGTGATCTCGATGTTCGCGGCGGCGAAGCTCGGGGCGGTCGTCGTACCCTTGAACCCTCGGCTTGCGACGCCGGACTTGCAGTACATGCTTCGCCATTCGGAGGCCGTGTGCGCGGTCATCATCGAACAGGATCGAGGGACCGATTTCCTCCATCTGTTCGAAGAGATCATGCCGCAACTCCCGGACCTGCGTTACCTCGTGACGGTTGGCGCAGAAGAGCTCTGGTACGACGAGACCATCTATCAGTTCGAGGACCTCCTCTCTGCAGGTGCCGGTCGGGATTTTCCCGCTCCGGAGACAGAGCCAGGGGACTGCTTCGCGCTTCTGTATACTTCGGGTACGAGCGGAAAACCCAAGGGTGTGGAGTTGAGTCACGCAAACCTTCTCGCCGTGGCTGCGGGAACGGCGGAAGCTATCGGTCTCGAAGAGACGGACCGAGTCATTGGTATCTCCGGACTCTTCCACGTGTTTGGGCTTTCGCAGGGGGTGCTGGGGAGTGCGTTGGTCGGTGCCTCGGTCGTGCTTCTCGACGACGCGGGAGCTGGCGAAGTTCTCGATGCGGCGGAGAAATACAAGGCCACCGTTCAATACGGGATTCCGACGTTGTTCTTATCGCAACTGTCGTTGCTTGCTGAGACTGCGCGGGCTACCGATTCGCTCCGTCTGGCGGTCGTCGCGGGTGCACCCGTAAGTGATGAGTTGATGGCCGATCTGTCCGACCGTTTCGGTGCTACGGTGCTGGCCGGCTACTCGGTTACAGAGACGGCATCAACGGTAAGTGTCTCGGTCCCCAGTGATTCACCCCAACAGCGCCGCTTTACCGTCGGACGACCGATCTCTGGCACCATGGTCCGGATCGTAGAAGCGGCCACGGAAGGCGACGTAGAGCTTCCGGTGGAGAGTGTGGGTGAGATCCGAGTGAGGGGGCCGGGCGTTATGTTGGGCTACTATCGACAGCCAAATCAGACCGCCGAATCCTTTGACGCCAATGGCTTTTTCTGTACGGGGGACCTCGGCCTGGTGGATGAGGATGGGTTCCTCCATTTGGTAGGCCGTACGCGGGACGTTATCATTCGCTCTGGTTTCAACGTGTACCCCCGGGAAGTCGAGTCTCGAATTGAGTCTCACCCGGCGGTTCAGGAAGTAGCAGCGATCGGCGTGGCCGATGAGTTGCTTGGTGAAGCCATCTGTGCCTGCATCGTCCCTGTCGAAGGTGCGATCGTCACGGATCACGAGATCGTAGACTGGTGCCGCGAAACACTCGCGGACGACAAGGTCCCCGATATCGTCCGATTCGTCGACGAACTACCTCGGACTGACACGGGTCAGGTACGGCGGGTCGAACTCGCCCGAGCCGTTCATTCGGAAGGGCAATCGACCTGACGGGAAAGCAGCGCCCGCTGTGGGCGTTCCCGAAGGCTTCCCCGACCTCTGTCGCGATCCAACGACGTGGTTGAGGTGGGGAGGCCTCGCATCAGAACAATTCAGTAAGCGAGACAAAATGAACGTGCCGTACACACGCGCCCCTCACCAGGGAATCGGCGGACACTCAGGTCACGACGCGACGCACGCAGCCCTCCTCATCGACTTCGATAACGTAACGCTGGGCATGCGTAGTGAGCTTTCAAAAGAGCTTAAGAGTCTCCTCGATTCCGACGTCATCAAAGGCAAGGTGAGCGTACAGCGCGCCTATGCCGACTGGCGTCGCTATCCCCAGTACATCGTGCCCCTCTCCGAGGCGTCGGTCGATTTAATTTTCGCGCCGGCCTATGGGAGCAACAAGAAGAATGCGACCGATATCCGCATGGCGATCGACGCGCTTGAACTCGTATTCATACGTCCGGAGATCGGCACATACATCTTGCTTACAGGAGACGCGGACTTTTCGAGCCTCGTCCTGAAGCTCAAGGAATACGGGAAGTACGTAATCGGAGTGGGCATTCAGGAATCAAGTTCCGACATCCTCGTCCAGAACTGCGACGAGTACTACTCTTACACCAGCCTCACCGGCCTCACGAAGACGACTGAGCTGAACAATCGCGAAGGGCGGGATCCCTGGCTTCTGGCCAAGGACGCGGTCGCGAAAATGGTCCAGCGTGGTGACGTGATGCGATCCGACCGGCTCAAGCAGGTCATGCAGGAGCTCGATCCGACGTTCGACGAAGGAGCCATCGGCTTCTCAAAGTTCAGCAAATTTCTCGCGGAAGGGTCGTCGCGTGGCGTGGTGAACCTTCGAAAGCTCGAGAACGGGCAGTATGAGGTTGAGCCAGGAAAGAGTTCGAGTAGTGACCGCCCGGAAGAGGGGCGGAGCCGCGCGAGTCGCAGTCGAGGCGGCCGTAGCCGTGGTGGACGGGGGCGTGGAAGCCGTAGCGATCGCGGGCAGGAGCGCACCGACTCAGTTGGCGCGACGGAGACGTCGTCGAGTCCGGAGGACGTCGATCCATTGCGCGCTGCGTACGACGTTCTTAGTCAGGCTCTCTCGACTCTCCGTGAAGCTGGCCGGGATCCGGTTCGGGACTCTGATGTGAAAAGGAAAATCCTCGAACGTGACCGCTCCTTCGATGAGACGGAGCTCGGCTTTGCGAAGTTCAGTAAATTTCTTGAGCAGGCGTTGCAAGATGGAGTGGTAACCCTGACAAAGACGGAAGCGGGAAATCACGACGTGTCGTTGGCGGAGGGAGTCACCGCTGACTCTCCGACGTCAGGGGTAGCTGCACCTGCTGTCGAGACACAGGCTCCGGTCACGACGACCGCAGTAGAGAGCCCGGCCGAGGTTGCCGCACCGGCAGCTCCGCCCAAGTCGGAAGAAAAAGAGACCAAACGAGGCCTGTTCGGCTTCCTGGGAGCTCGGCGGGGATCCACAAGCCGCCGTGGCGGTAAAGATGGGTCATCGCTCTTTGGGCTCGGGAACATCGTTTCTTCGTCTTCTGGCGAGCCGACGCCAAAGCGTTTTGCGGACGACCGTCCGTCCAATCCGCGATCGGGTGGTACCGGAGTGGCCGCTACTGAGATGAACGAGCCTGACGAGTCCGGCGAGACCGACTATGACGAGCCGGATCTGCGGATTGATTCGGCAGTCGTCGACTACGGAGACAACGACGAAGAACCGGACGAGGTAGTGGCAGCGCCGCCGACCCGGTCTTCAGGGCCTCGGAAATCAGGCTCTGCTACCTCCAGTCAGTCGCCAGCCGTGTCCGCTGCGCCCACGTCGGAGTCGCCAGCGGTGTCGTCCACTCAGGAAGCGCCCTCCGGTTCTGCTCCGTCTGAGAGCGTAGAGGGGCTGGGCTTGCCGTCCGACCCCGGAGCGATAGTTCGCTACCTCACGCATCGGTACAAGGGCGTTGGCGAGAAGACTGCCGAGACGCTGGTGGAGACTCTGGGCGCTGACATTTTCCGAACCATGCAGGAAGATCCGGACCGCATCGGAACCATCGTGCCTCCGGGACGTGCGGAGCAGGTCCTCGAGGCCTGGAAGTCTGACTTCGAGCGCAGGTCTGGAGCCAAGACCAGTGGGTCGAGTGGGTCTGAGTCCGGCACTGGTGGACGTTCCGGCGGTGGGCGGGGACGCGGAAGAGGTCGCAGCTGACCCGACCGTAGTACCCCCCTGTCGCCGCACCAATCGACCTTCCTGACGGCCAGGGATTTTCTCAAGCACGTTTTACTGTCAGCCCGTGGCGATGGTCGCACGCGCGCTTCTTGGCTCATGTCTTGTTTGGCTTATAGAGGGCCGGTTGCGCACTTGGGGTCATCGTCGAGGTTGATGGCTTCGGTCAGACCGTTCTGCATCAGGGCCTTCTTCCAGTCGAGGGCATCGATATGATGACTCGACGGCGGCAGGGCGGCCTCGATAGCTGCCGATCCGGGTAGACTGGTCCAGGCGTTGGAGATTTCCGACGATTTGTATGTACATGATCGATCCACCCCACCCCTCCTGTTGGTCCCCGGGTGGGCGGTCGAAGACGACCGTGTGGGCGTGTCTGCAAAGATAGAAATCAGTGTAGCGGCGGATCGGCTCCATCGGTTCTATGTTCGAGGCACCGACGGGGTGTCGAGACACCCCGCGTGAACCGCTCTGGAGTGAAGATGCATGAGTGACCCGACCTGGATTTCGGTCCTGCCCCCGATTCTCGCGATCGGTCTCGCGATCTGGACTCGGCAGGTCTATCTCTCGCTCGCGGGGGGACTCTGGTTTGCGTGGACGATTCTTGAGGGATGGAATCCGCTGACCGGAGTTTCTTCGGCGCTTGAAGGTGCCGTCGCAGTGTTTGCGGACCCGGGTGATACTCGCGTGATCATGTTCACGCTCGTTATCGGCGCCCTGATCGCGACCGTTCAGGCCTCGGGGGGCGTGCAGGGATTCGTCCACCAGCTCGAAGAGCGGAAATGGGTTGACTCTTCGAAACGGTCCCAGCTGCTTGCATGGATCGTGGGCGTCGGAATCTTCATCGAGTCGAATATTACTGTGCTGGTAGCAGGTACTGTCGCTCGCCCGCTTTGTGACCGATACAAGTGCTCGCGGGAAAAATTGGCGTACATCATCGACTCTACTTCGGCACCGATCTGCGTTCTGATTCCGCTCAACGCATGGGGGGCTTACAACCTCCAAATCCTCGAGGGACTTGGCGTCGAGAATGCGCTTGGCGTCTTCATCCAGTCTATTTTCTTCAATTTCTACGCATTCGCTGCCGTACTGCTCGCCCTCCTGGTGGTTCTGTTCGGCATCGACATCGGGCCCATGAAGAAGGCTGAAGAGCGAACCCGTAACGGGCAGGTTCTCTGGCCGGGTGCTATGCCCATGATCGATGAGGAAGTGCTTTCCACAGCACCGGACCCGAGTATCGAGCCTCGGGCGAAGAACATGATTCTGCCCATTCTGGCCATGGTCCTGTTCATGCCGGTCGCCCTCCTCATCACGGGTTCGGGCGACATCCGAGAAGGCTCCGGATCGACGAGTGTGCTCTGGTCTGTTGGTGTTGGTCTCGTCCTGTCCTGGATCATGCTCAAGGCGCAGGGAATTTTCACTGTGGAAGAGCTGGTCAAGCTCGCGCTCAAGGGTGCCGGTGCCCTCGTGCCGTTGGCTCTCATTCTGTTGCTTGCGCTGGCCCTGGGTGATGTCATCCAGATGCTTGGCACCGGCGTCTATGTCGCGCAGGTCACGGCGGGGACCATGCCCAACTTCGTTTACCTGCCGCTGATCTTCCTGGTTTCTGGCGGGATCGCTTTTTCGACCGGGACGAGCTGGGGCACGTTCGCCATCATGCTGCCGATCGCGGTGCCGGCGGCCATGACTCTCGGGCTGCCTCTAGCGCCGTTCGTGGCGGCTTCGCTCGCGGGTGGCGTGTTCGGAGACCACTGCTCTCCGATCTCAGACACGACGATCATCTCCTCGATGGCAGCAGCGACGGATCACATCAGCCATGTCCGCACGCAAATCCCCTACGCACTCATCTGCGGAGGGATTGCCACCGTCGCGTTCGCGATCCTCGGAGCGACCCTCTAGACAAGCGCTCGAAAACAGCGTTTCGATTCACTATATTGGGGGCGGTGCGGCCCTGGCCGCCGTGAGAAAACACCGTACGTGGAGCGAGTCAGTTGAACGTCATCGTGTGTGTAAAGCGCGTCCCAGACACTGAGGCGCGCATCCGTGTCGACAGTTCCGGGATTGCCATCGACAAGGCGGGTATCAAGTATGACTTGAGCCCGTACGATGCCTTCGCGGTAGAGGCCGCTCTTCGTGTCAAAGAGGCCGCCGGCGAAGGCGAGGTCACCTTGCTCACGCTCGGTGATTCGTCGACGCAAGAGACGCTTAGAAAAGGACTCGCAATGGGAGCAGACCGGGCGATCCTCCTTACTGGCGAGGTCAGCCTGGACGGTCTCGCGACGGCAAAGGCTTTGGCAGCAGAGCTGGACGGATCCGATGCCCCACTCTTCCTGTTCGGGATTAAGGCGGCCGACTACGATCAATCACAGGTTGGACCTATGGTCGCTACACTCGCGGGTCGTCCGTGCGTCACGGGTGTGTCCGGCTTCGATGTCGAGGCTGGGAGGGTGGTTTGCCGGAGAGAGGTCGAGGGCGGTAGTGAAACCGTCCACGTCGACCTCCCCGCGGTGCTTTGCATGACTAAGGGCCCGAACCAACCACGCCTTGCGGCGCTCAAGGGAATCATGGCAGCCAAGAAGAAGCCACTGGACGAAAAACCAGCTGTCTCCGGAGTGGCCCGAGTGCGTCTGGTCGCGCTGACGGAGCCGCCGGCGCGCGAGCCGGGCAGGATCGTCGGAGAGGGTGCCGACGCAGTTGCTGAACTCGTTCGCCTGCTTCGTGAAGAAGCAAACGCGATCTGAACCCGCTGTTCGATCGCTAGCCCCATCCCATCTGGAATTCTTACGGAGTAGTCAGACATGGCGAATGTACTCGCCTTTGCAGAGCAGCGAGACGGTCAAGTTGGTTCAGCAGCTCGCGAGGCCGTCGGCGTCGCGGCCCAGCTCGCCGAATCACTAGGCGGCAAAGCTCACGCTTTGGTACTTGGGGGCTCGGGGTTATCCGCCTCGGCTGCAGCGCTTGGTGAGGTAGGTGCCGCTGCGGTCGCCGTGGGCGAACATGACGACCTGAGCGATTACAACCCCGAGGGTTATGTCAATCTGGTCGTCGATCACGTAAGGGCGGGCGACTACGGTGCGGTCATTTTTGGGGCGACCACTCTGGGCAAGGATCTGGCACCTCGGGTCGCGGCTCGACTCGACGTGCCAATGGCGTCCGACGTGACCGGAGTTGAGGCGTCAGGCGGCACGCTTTCTGTGACGCGCCCAGTCTTCTCTGGGAAGGCGTTCGCGACACTGGAAATCGATGCCACGCCTGCGGTCGTCACGGTGCGTCCGAATGTGTTTCAAGCGGCGGTGCGACCCGCGGCTGGTGAAGTGTCGACTTTCACGCCCGAGGTCGACGCGTCGACGTGGAGAGTCCGGGTTGTAGAACGTGACAGCGCCAGCGGCGGGCAGGTCGACGTTTTGGAAGCCTCGGTGATTGTGTCCGGTGGCCGAGGCATGAAAGACCCCGAGAACTGGGGTCTACTCGAAGAACTTCGCGATGCGATAGGGTCAGATGTAGCGCTCGGTGCCTCTCGTGCTGTGGTCGACGCCGGATGGCGTCCGCACCGCGAACAGGTCGGACAGACCGGGAAGACGGTCGCGCCGAAACTCTATTTCGCAGTGGGTATTTCCGGAGCGATTCAGCATCTTGCGGGCATGAGGACGGCCAAGACAATCGTCGCGATCAATCGTGATGCTGATGCGCCGATCTTCAGCGTTGCAGACTATGGAATCGTTGGAGACCTCTTTGACATCGTTCCCAAGTTGGCCGAGGAAATCGCCGCGCTGCGGGCTTCAGACTAAGAGATCTTCGCCGCGATGACTTGATGTCACCACGGCTACCAGATCTCACCCGTCCTGCGCCCCGGGTTTTCCACCGAGGACGGGTATCGGGTCGACAGGGCGCCCCCAGCGCCATACCTCGAAGTGGAGATGGGGGGCTGTAACGTCACCCGTGGCGCCGCTGAGTCCGATAGGATCACCCGCGCTCAGGCGCTGCCCGTCGGCGACTTGAATGACGGAGAGGTGCGCATACACCGATTCAATGCCTCCGGCATGGTCGATCCACACGACGTTGCCGAAGCCTCGCATGGCACCCGCGAAACGCACCGTGCCGTCGGCCATCGCCTCGACGAGTGTGCCCGTCGCGACGTTCAGGTCCACTCCTCGATGAATGTCTGGCCGGGCACCCATGAATCGTAGGCCGAATCCTGAGGTGAGAGACGCGTCGACCGGCCAGCGCGGGAGGTGACACCCTGTCGCCCCGACGACCAACGCGCACGCGAGCAGGGTGCGCGTCCGCATCCCTAGCCGATCATGAACGGAACTGCTGCCGGCCCTGAATCGAGCAGCATCACCTCGACGATCTCGCCCGGCTCGATGCTTCCACGATCTGGTGGTACGATCGCCAGACCGTCGGCCGCAGCGAGACCTCGGACCAACCCGGAGACCTGCGGGCCGGTCAGCGAGGCCGTCAGCTCTCCACCCTCGACCCCGAGGGATACTCGCTGGAAGTAGGTCAGGGATGCGGGAGTATCGAGGCGTTCGGTCGTGCGGCAGGGCACTCGCCTGCGTTCCACTCTAGCATGGCCCGCCAGACGCAGCAGGTAGGGTCGAACGAAGACCTCGAACGTCACGAAGGCTGACGAAGGATTACCCGGAAGGCTGAACACCGCCTGCCGGTGATCGCGGTGGTCGAGCCAGCCGAAGCTGATCGGGCTGCCTGGGCGCATCTTCACCCGCCAGAAGTCCTGGATGAAGCCGCGGGTGTCGAGCACCCGTTTCACGAGATCAGCTTCGCCCATGGAAGCGCCACCGATCGTGATCAGAACGTCAGAGTCACGGCCCCGTTCGATCGCATTCTCAATGGAAGCCGGTTCGTCCACGGCGATGCCGAGGTCTAAGGGGATCGCCCCGAGCGCCTCAACTAGCGCCTGGACCATTGGGCCGTTCGACTCGGGAACGCCCTGGCCTTTGCGCACGTCGTCGTATTGATCTGCACGCCGCAACTCGTCTCCCGTGGAAAGTACGGCTACGGTGGGTACACCGTGGAGTTGAGCGCGTACCCGGCCGGCGGCCGCCAGAACCCCCATCGTCCCGGGTGTGATCGTGTGCCCCGGTGAGAAGAGGAGGTCGCCCGAACGCATATCCTGTCCGGCGCCGCGTACGTGACGTCCGCTGTCTCTCGAGCTGTTGATCGATACTACGCCCGGGGCTGCCTCCGCATCGGTGTCTTCTACTCGGACCACCGTGTCTGCGCCGTCCGGCACGGGTGCACCCGTCATGATCCGCATGGCGCTAGCGGGTTGTAAGGTGCGAGGCGCTCCGTCGCCTGCCCGAATGACATCGGTAACAGGCAACTGAGTAGGGTTTTCGGGCGTCGCCTCGGCTATGTCTGCGGAGCGGACGGCGTAGCCGTCCATGGCGCTGTTGTCCCATGGCGGCAGCGTCGCTTCGGCCACGATGTCCTCAGCGAGGGCACGCCCCAACGCTTGCCGAAGTTCGACTGGCTCTGCCGGATGAGGACGTGCGGCAGCCATGATCCGACGCCGAGCGGCGTCAACGTCGAGCCAGTCCGCGACACGGGCTTCGAAGTCTGAGCCGCCGGGAGAGCTCACAGTTGTCTCGGCCTCACCACCGGTAGAGCAATCCGATCGAAAGCTGATTCCCTTGGAGCCACTCCCCGTCTGCCACACCTAGGAAGTCCCGGTCCGGGTCAGCATAGCCGGGTGGCGTATCGGCCTTCCAGAGCGAGAAATTCCACTCTGGTCGAATCACGATCCTATCCGTGAGAAACCACCGAGTCCCAAGACCGAGTGTCCCGAAGAAACTCGTCCCGAAATCGAATTGATCTTCGGGCAGCAGTATCTGATCCAGAGCATTCTCGCTGGACGCATCCAGAGCGATTCCGCCTCCGGCCGTGAAGTATGGCGCCAGCCGGTGCCACGTGCGACGTCCGGTGAAGGTGAAGCGGATGCGTGCATCGATTGTGACGATCGATGCATCTGCCTGGCCGATCAAGCGGTCACCTTCGGTCCGACCGGGGTCAATGACGTCGCGCTCACTCTTGATGAGCCCGACGGCCCCACCGAACGAGAGCGGTCCGGAAAGCTCGAGCGCGTACTGCGCGCCCGTGACGGGTCCTCCGCTGGGTGCATACCCGAAGCGCCCAGCACCGGAATTCATCACTCCGCCGTAGACCCCGACCTCGGACCCACGTTCGATGTAGGCGAAGGGGGAGGGTATGGATTGTGCATCAGCCAGAGCTGGAGACAGGAGTCCCAGGGCCGTGAGCGCGATGCCGAAGTTGATCGTGGAAAGCCGCATGGAGGGAATGAGTACCTCGCCGACGTATTTTTCAATGATTGAAATTATGGAACGCCACAGGCAAATTCCTGTTGGACCATCGCTTGCGGCACTCTGACCGCACGATGTAACACCTTTCGTTCGCGATCGTTTCAGCCAATATGTCACTTCGATACAGGCTTTTACTCGGCGCGTTGCTCCTCAACGGGACTCTCGGCGTCGTAGGCCCCTCCGATGCCGAGGGGCAGTTCTCCACTTCTGTGCGAGTGGAGGAGAATTTTCGACGTGAACCGAACGGCTTGGTGCTGGCACGAATGGACCCAGGTGCCCCCGTCCGCGTGCTCGCCACGGAGGGAAATTGGACCGAGGTAGAAATCGAGGGCTGGGTTTGGCAGCGTTCCCTTCAGGCGAGTGAGGATCCCTCCATGGATCTGGTAGTGTCGGAATCGGAAGGGGAGAATCTCCGATCTGGGCCGTCCGGAACGATCTTGGGAAGACTCGAAGAAGGCACACTCCTCGAAGAACTGAGTCGAGACCCGGCATGGGTTCGAGTGTCTCGTGTCGGCTGGATCTGGACCGGCTCACTTCGGGAGTCCACTTCGACCTCGGACGACACGGTCCACCCGACGATGACCACCCGGCCCGCGACTCGCGCGCCGGCAGGTGTGCAGAATCTTGGCGAAGCGGGTGGGCCGATCTTGGCCGCACCTGACGGAGACACGCTCGCCGTGGCCGCCCCCGCCAGTGACCTCGAGGTGCTCCAGCGAGAAGGAAATTGGGCCCGGGTGAGACTGGAAGGCTGGATGTGGATGCCGGCGCAATTCGGATTGGGAGACGCAGACGAGACGGCCGAGTCACTCGAGCCGGAGGACTTTGTTAGTGACCCGGATGCATACGCAGGCCGTGTCGTCGAGTGGACGATCCAGTTCATTTCTCTGGAACGCGCCGAGGCTGTCCGGACGGACTTTTTCGAGGGGGAGCCCTTCCTTTTCGCTCGATTCGGGGGCAACGACGGCCCGTTCGTTTATGTGGCGCTGCCTGCCGATCGGCTCTCCGAAGTGGAGGGGTTGGTGCCTCTCGAGGAACTTTCCGTTACCGGTCGAGTCCGGACGGGATCCTCTGATTTGACTGGAGCCCCCATCATCGACCTCATTTCCCTACAACGAATCCGATAGCAAGATGTGGACGAACCAGGCTGTGGCTTCTCGGGCACTCGTTGCGGTGCCGCTCCTCGTAGCTTTCGCTTGTAGTTCAGGCCCGACTGAAGTCATTCTGCAACCGGTGGAGACGATCGTCGCCGCCGGTGACCACCAGTACGGAACCGCGGGGCAGATCCTGCCCACGTCGCTCCACGTTGTCGTGCGGGGGATCACGACCGAGCTTCCGCGGGCGGATCGAAACGTCCTCTGGACTGTGGAGTCGGGTGACGCTGAGATCGTTGGGATCGCCAGCGTCTTGACCGATGAAGCCGGCTCGGCTCGCGTGAAGGTCCGTCTCGGGACAGCGACAGGAGAGGTCTCCATTCTTGCCCGGGTGCAGGACCAGGAGAGCTCGAGCGCGGTGTTTACCCTGTATCTGGTGGATCGTCCTGTGCTTGCGACTGTGTCCCCGGCTACGGCCTCCCCAGGTTCATCCGTTACACTGACCGGCCAAAATTTCAGCCCGGACGCGGATCACAATGTAGTTCTCTTTTCTGGGCTGCGCGGGAGAGTCACTGCCGCCTCGACAACTCAACTGACGGTCACTGTGCCACCGTGCCTCACATCGCGGTCCGTGGTGATCACCGCCCAGTTGGGCATAGTCGCGAGTTCCTCGACTTCCCTTCAGATTTTATCTGCGGGGAGTGTGGAGTCGCTTGCTGTAGGTGAATCGGTATCTGCGACCGACCCCGAAGGTTTTTCATGCGTGACGGTGCCGGGCGACGGAGCCACCAGTTATCTGGTGATGGTGCAATCCACTAGCGAAGTTGGGGCGGCGATGCATCCAGTGTCGTTTTTCGGCCTCAGCGCCGACGGCAACCCCTACGCCTCGGTCGTCGACACGCGCGCCCGGGCTGCGATTGCGGCCCCCTCTACGGTTCTTCTCGACGGCCCCGGTCGCATGCAGGCCAACTGGGATGCACGTCTGCGGGAGTATGAGGCCGAAATCACTCGGGGCAGGGGCCAGGTCCAGACAGACGTGCCCGAGGGAGATCGTGCTCAACGCGTCGACCGCCCGGCCGCGGTCCCGATCCTCGGTGAACAGCGGACCTTCGAAGTGTTTCGGGATGTGGGTGATTTCACTGAAGTGACTGCAACCGCCCGCCACATTGGTCAGAGGGCTGCATTCTTCGTCGATCTGAATTCGCCGGAGGGCGGATACACGCCGGCCGATCTGCAATATTTTTCCGATACTTTCGACCAGATCATCCATCCGATGGTCACTTCATCGTTCGGGGCAGAGTCAGATCTCGACCAGAATTCTCGCATCGTCGTCCTGCTTACACCGGCCGTGAACGCCCTGACGCCGCGGAGCGCGAGCGGTTTCGTGGGAGGATTTTTCTTTGGAGCCGATCTCCTCCCGAAACTGCAAGGCAGTAACGCCGCCGAGATTTTCTATTCACTCGTACCGGATCCCGGTGGCGTTTTCTCTGATCCTCGGCCCCGGGACAAGCTACTGGAGGTGACGCCAGCGATTCTCGCTCACGAGTACCAACACATGGTTCACTTCAACGAGCGCGTTCTCGTCCGGGGGGCCGAAGCAAACGAGGCGACATGGCTCTCGGAAGGGTTGGCCCAGTTCTCAGAGGAGCTCACGGCGAGAGAGTTTGATAATGCCGGAGATGCCGACGCCGCTGAGCTATTCCGGGATGGCGCGGTCGACCGATCCAGGCGGTACCTCGCAGGCCCGGATAGCGTCTCTCTGCTGATTTCGAGTGGACAGGGGACGCTGGCCGAGCGGGGCTCGGGATTCCTGTACGTCATGTATCTGGTGGACCGATTCGGGTCCGACCTCGTTGGACGACTGACGCGTACTACGAACACCGGGGCACGAAACGTGGAAGCTGAAACTAGAACCGATTGGGCTACCGGATTGTCGGACTGGTGGTCGGCGGTTTGGATGGACGGAGAGAACGGGTTGCCAGATACACCAGGGTTTCCCGGCGTCGATCTGAAGGCGTTTCTTGGGGATCCGTTTCCGCTGGAAGCCGACGTGACAGGGCAGGGTGACTTTGCGCTTTACCAGAACCTGCGGTCAGCTTCCGTAGCGTACTACATTGTTACTCCGGCGGCGGGTGGTTCAATGACGCTTCGGGTCGGCGGGGAGTCAGGTGGAACGAGCCTTGCTCAGGCAGGGGTGGAGATGCGAATTATCCGCATTCAGTAAGGGTTGTGAGCCGTGGAGGGTTGAGCCTTCTTGGGTGGTGGCTCGTAGGGTCGAAGGTTCCACGAGAACGATTTTCTGGCGAAGCGAATGCGTTGCTATACATGCGGTGAACCTCTCCAACCGGGCGCGAACCGGTGTCCGACCTGCGGAACATCCGCGCCGGTCGGCATGGCGATCTCTCGATCGTCAGTCGGAGTGCGCCGTTGTCCGCGCTGCTCCTATCAGGGCGAGGGGATGCCGTATTTCCGTCGAGCAGGTCATGTGGGACTCCTCCTGTGTGCCAGCCTCTTCACCTACGGTTTTGGTGGCCTCGTGTACTGGCTGGCCCGCCGAAAGCACCTCGTGTGCCCTCGCTGTGGGCTCGGCTGGGAGAAGGCGTCGGGTGCCCTGGCTGTCACCGGACCGGAGCCCGAGCGCCGTCTGATCGAGGCCGATCCTGATGAGGTCCTGCCCAGTACGGGGATCAAGCGCCGTGTCCTTGGGACCGCCATGGTGCTCTTAGCGAGCCTGCTCGTTCTCATCGGCTTCGTCGAATGGGAAATGGTGGCGGTTGTCTTTGGATCGGTTCTGGGCGGCGGTGGCTCATTGACTTTCTACTGGGGGTGGCTGGGTTCCCAGAATCGCCTGAACACGATCATGCAGGGTCTGCAGAGGAAGATTCTCAAACTTGCGACTAGTCGCGGTGGGATGTTGACGGTGACCGAGGTCGCTTCCGGCCTCAATCTCGCTCTTCCGGCGGCCGAGAAGATTTTGGAGTCGATGGACGACGGGTTCCGCGTCCGCTCAGAGATTTCGCCCGACGGGGTCCTCTACTACGAGTTCCCGGAGATCGTTCACCGTTCGGAGCTCGGTTCCTCGGTCGGCGATCGGAATCTGGGGTCAGCCGACTGAGCTAGGCGTGCGATCGTAAGGCCCGCAAGGATCACGCCTGCACCTGCCAGTTGTAGCGGCGTTGGGCTCTCGTGCAGCCAGAACCATGCGGTGGCCAGGGCCGCTACCGGGACCAGGTTCGAATAGATGGCCGTGCGGTTGTTTCCGAGTATTTGCACACCGCGGTACCAGAGAAGGTATGCGAGGCCGATCGCGAGAAATCCCGCGTAGGCTATTCCGAGCCAGGTGCCTACCGTGACCGTCGTGAAATCCGTGCGCATGACGGCCGGTAACCCGATGAGGACCAGAATTGGTGTGCCCGCGTAGAGATTCCACGCTGTCATCCGGAGTGCACCGTACCGTGCGACGGGTGCTCGACCAGCGACGGTGTAGATCGACCAGATGATCGACGAGAGAACGATCATGAGGTCCCCCCGCATGGTGTTGGATCCCAGGGATATCTCGTCTCCGCTACCCAGCACGACAAGCACCATTCCCGCCAGTGTCCCCGTGACGCCAAACGTTACCCAACGGGTGGGGCGCTCATGCCCGGCCAGAGCAGACAGTATTACGGTCCACACCGGAGTAGTCGACAGGAGCAGACTCGCGTTTCCGGCCCTGGTCCAATCGATTCCGTAGATGAAGCAGAGCTGATACGCCACGTTCCCGAGTGCTCCCAATAAGAGAATCCTTGGGACATCCTCACGGGCGGGGCGGGCAAGTCCTGGCCGACTTCGAACCATGACCCCCAGTGCGATCGCGGCAAGCGGAAAGCGTAGCGCATTGAGCGCCAGTGGTTCAATCTGCTCTAGAACCACCTTCACCACGGTGAAATTTACGCCCCAGATCCCGGCTAGGAGCAGCAGTCCGAGGTCTGGCGTGATGTCTCTGGAATTCTTGGGCATCAGCGGTCCGTGCGCGAAGCGTCGTGTGGCGCCGGAGCGCGGAAGTAAGTTGAGCGCAACGTCCGAACCCCGCCACAGAGTGTCCGTGTCCATCGGACATGTGCTGAGGCTCGATGACTACCCAGACCGCCGAGGGCATCGGCTGGCGCTATTGCGTGCGTTCCGCTTCCGAGACCGGGGCCTGTCGGTCTCAGGTCAATCGCTCCGATGGGCGGATTCACCCCACGCCGACCGCTGATTGACTGAGCCCGGTCGGAGTGGCGAAAGCGACCCGCGTCAGCCCAAGTAATTCAAGCGGGGTTGTCTTCCGCGGGGAGCTACAAAATTACCTCGGTGCAGCACCGACCGAGCTGGTCGACCTGGGTGTTTTCCCGGCGGTGCTCGGGCGCTTCCTTGACGTTTGTGGACTCCGTGATAGGCTAGGGGACGGTCGACCGTCGCGTGACGGGCGCGGATTCCTCACCCCTTTGAATTCAGGCACATGAAAGAATTTTCAGACGCGGAAGGTCTCACTTGGGTGGCGTCAGTCGAGGAAGATCTGGGTACGGATTACAAGGGCCGGTTCTACCTAGTGCTTACTCCGGCTGAGCGCGGTGCTCCGGTCGCTTTGGGTGACGTTCGATGGAACAGTCCGCGCACGGCCCGACGCTCGATTGAGACGATGTCTGTGGTCGAGCTCAGGCGTCGACTTCGTTCCGCCGCAGGACGGCACAACACCGCCACGACGCCCTGACCCACCCGATCGACGCCGCCCTCTTCCCGATACGGCGCCGGGAATACCCCGAGCCACCACAGGGAATCTTCCTCAACGCTGCGAGTTGGGGGCTCAACCCTCGCAGTGCTGTCGAAGAAGCAGCAGACCTCATGCTGCGCCGCAATCTGACGCATGGCTTTGCGGAAGCCGAACTAGGGTCGATCCAGCGCCGCTGTCGAACTGCTGCCGCAGCGATCATCGGGGCTGTGGCGGACGACATAGCGCTTGCCCCGAACACGTCGTTCGGCATGAATCTGGCTGCATCGCTGGTTTCTTCCGGACCGGTGGGAGCTATCGTCGTCTCCGAAGGTGAGTTCCCGGCGAACGTACTTCCCTTCCTGGCGCTCGAGGGGAGGGGCTTCCAAGTCCGGATCGTTCCGTGCGGTGCTGATGGTCTCCCCGATGAGGGCAGGCTCCTGCGGGAAATTGAGATGCCGGACGTGGTGGCACTGTCCGTTTCAGCTGTCCAGTTTGCCACGGGCGTGCTCATGGACACCCACCGCCTTGGCGATGCCTGTCGCAAACTCGGCATCCTGTATTTTATCGATGCGATCCAGGCCATCGGAGCGACACCGTTTTCAGTGCAAGACAGCGGGGCGGACCTCTTAGCGTGCGGCGGGCAGAAGTGGCTGTGCGGCCCATGGGGCTCGGGCTTCGTCTGGATCAGCGAAGAGGCACAAACTCGTTTCGACCCTCCCATGGTCAGCTGGCTGGCGACGGCTGATGGGGCCGATTTCGACAACATGCTCCACTACCGAATGGACTGGCGTCCGAATGCGAGAAAATTCGAGCTCGCGACGCTAGGCATTCAGGACTATCTGGGGCTGGCGCGCGCGCTTGAAGTGCTGCTCGAGGTTGGTGTCGCGGAAGTGCGAGCGCAGCTCGAGCGCCTCCATGCGCCCGTCCTGGCCTGGGTGGCCGAACGTGATGACGTCCGTCTGATCACCCCGCCTGAACGCTCTCGTCGCGCCGGCATTCTGTCTTTCATCCCTCCGAATGTTCCAGCGGCAGCGGCGGCCCTTCGGGCAGCCAATGTGATTTTCTCCCTGCGAGAGGGGGTCCTGCGGCTCGCGCCACACTGGTACAATACGGTGGACGAGACGGAAGAGGTCGTCCGAATTCTCGAGTCGACGCGCAACGACTGAGTCTGTTCAGTCGCGCCCGCAGCTAGAGGTCGGCGCCGCCTCGCTGCGGAAGGTCGAGCCACTGGCCGGCTACGATCCGATTGGCCTCGACTCTCGGATTTACCCGAAGAAGCTCTTCCACGGACACACCGTATTGTAGGGCAATTCCCGAGAGATTCTCGCCGCGGGCGATTCGGTGACGATCTACAAATGCGGTGGCCTGACGGGTCGGCGAAGCAGCTTCGGGTGCAATATCCGGGACCGTGCCAGGTGAGCGGCGAAATTCGGCCAGCCGAGCCCCGATCTGGTTCTCCACATGCTTGGCTCGCGACTGCGACCGCGACCCGTTGACGAGAAGCGAGAAGGCAAGCCTTTCTCCATCAGCGGATCGGACCATGCCGGATAGCGCCGACACGCCTTCAATGGTGCCCGTCTTTGCTCTCAGGTTGTCTGCAGCCGCAGTCCGGTACATTCGCCGCAGCTCCCGTCGTGTACCGGCTCGGGGGAGGGACGCCCAGTATTCGGGCCAAAGCGGGCCGTCGCTCATTCCGTCGATGATCTGCACGAAGGCCCCGGCGCTGACTCGATTGCCTTCGGACAGACCCGATCCGTCATGCTGGATGAGGCCCGTCGTGTCGACACCGATCTCGTACAGGATTTGGCTGACTGCCCGTGCACTCGCTTCGGGGGTCCCCACACCTTCAGCTGCTCGTCCGACGGCCCGAAACACGAGCTCGGCAAAGAGATTGTTGCTCTCCTTGTTGATGACGGCGAGGTACTCCGCGAGTGGTCGGGACGTGTGGGACGCGACGACGCGAGGTCCTAGATGGCCGAGCGCCGGAGCCGAGATCCTTCCAATCGCGGACTGGGCGGGGAGTTCGACTGATCTCGTCGTCCCGTAGATCGTGAACTCGCGCTTCTCGAGTGCTGCGCGGAAGGTGGCCCCGACGAAGTCGGCTGGCCGGGCGACCGTCATCTGGCGCCAGACATCCCGGGACCCTACGACCATGCGGCCTTCGATCCGTACCGGCTCAAGAGGGTCATCTCGAAAAATCGCAAGGCGAGGCCGGGCCCGACCCGAGGTCATCTGCGCCGTGATCTCGACCTCGAGCGCAGAGTGAGGCGGTACGGTCTCCACAATGGGCGGAGTTCCATCCGACGCAGACTGGATCCGGAAGGACACAACATTTTCATTGTAGGATAGGGCGGAAACAGCTGCCGTGAAGTGCTCGTTAAGATCGCGCGGATCCCAGCCACTGTCCCTCAAGGGGCCTGGAAAGAAGGAGGCGTCCGCAACGATATCGCCGGCAATTGTGCGGATACCGGCGAGCTCGATCTCGTCGATCAGGCGCTGAAAGACTTCGTCCTTTCGCCCGTAGTATCGATCCGATATCCCCGGGTCGCCTGTCCCGTAGATGATGAGGTCGCCTTCGAGAACACCGTTCTCGACAGGGCCATCGGCAAGCACCCAGGTGCGGAATCGGTAGTCAGGACCAAGAACGTGGAGCGCAGCAGCCGTCGTTAGCAGCTTGACGTTGGAGGCGGGCGCCAGAGGAGCATCTGGCCCGATGGCGAACAATGTGTCCTGGGTGTCGAGTGAGACCACAAGCGCCCCCCAGGTGGCGTCACCCCAGCTGACTTTCCCGAAAGCAGCCTGCAGACGCTCCTCGAGCGCCTCCACACCCTGAGCCGCGGTCATCTGCGGAAGTGCGGCAAGGACCAGTCCCAGACTGATCGTTACCGAACGTACCAACGCGGCCCTGCGGCCGGAGAATCGGCCTTTCAAGGTACGCGGAACCAGAGTGCAGTCAGGCTGAGGCCGGCTTGCGGCCTGGTTTCGGAACACATTCAGCGCAGTACCCCGCGAGCTCTAGGCGGTACCCCGTGACGGTGAATCCCGCTGCCTTGTCACGAAGCCCCTCGATCTCGGTCGGTGCGATCTCACCGATCAGGTCCACGACACGCTCGCAGACGACGCATCGGGCGTGATGGTGAGGGTCGGTCCGGCCGTCATAACGGGCAGAGTGATCCCCGTACGTGAGTTTGACGGCAAGCCCACACCCGACAAGCGTCTCGAGACTCTTGTACACGGTCGCCAAAGAAATACCGGGGAGGTCCTGACGCACCGTGACCAGCACCTCGTCGGCGGTTGGATGGACATCTGTTCGCGCCAGATACCTGAACACAGCCGCCCGCTGTTCAGTGAACCGCTGGCCGCTGGCCTCGAGGGCCTCGCGAAGCATGCGGTCTCTGGAATTGGTAATCAACGACATTCTTTCGACGTTTCGCAGGTGTGCGGGACGATGTGAATCATTCATCGATCCTTACTTTACAAGGCTTCTGGAAAGGGTGTCAACCGAAATGAGCCCCGGCAAAGAACAACCCAACCTCACTCTCGAGCCCCTTGTAGCTGCGGTTCGCGCAGGGGTCGAACGCGAGAGGTCGGAACTCTCGGGGCTCCAGAAAACGACGAGCCATCAATTCGAAGAGAGATGGAAAGGGGATTCCACCCCGAGCGCGTAGATGTTTTTTCATCGACCCGTTGGCTCGGATGAGGCGAGCATCGATGTGTATCTGGACGAAACGAGTCTTGGGCTGAGCGGAAATTGGGCGCTCGTGGTTGATCTCGTGGACCTGGGCGAGCGCGGGGACGCGACCCGTGTTCTTCGAAGACTGGCCGCGGCGTCGATGGCGGCACTGCCAGAGCACGAGCGGCGGCCTGTCATTCTCCGCTTTCGGCTTCCTGGAGCGGGTGCGGAGACGGGCCGGGCCGAAAAACAGAGGTCCGGTTCAAGATACGCATCGCCGGACGCACTATCGCGGCCGGATCTGTTGCGGTGTCCCAGTTCGCCGAAGGCGTTACCCGTGCGTTCGACACCTTGCTGGGAGGAGCCGGACCTGCAGGCGCTTGTTTCCCTTGGGAATGGCTTTTCCACCTGAATCGAGATCATGCTCGTCGTCCATCGGCGAGCAATCGCATGCCGTTGAACACAACGACGATCGTCGAGCCTTCGTGGCCGATGACTCCGACCGTCAGTCCGATCCACCCCATTAGAGCGGCCACTACCAGCCCGGCCATCACCGCTAGAGAAAACACCAGGTTCT